>DASQJL010000007.1 GCA_035631035.1 Candidatus Binatia bacterium
GAGGTCGACGCGCGGCGTGCTTATGCGGGGGCGGGATATCCCTCCCTCTTTGCCTACTGTGTGGAGGAGCTGCGCTTTTCCGAAGATGCCTCCTACAAGCGGATCCAGGCAGCTCGCGCGGCGCGCCTGTTTCCGGTCCTGTTCGAGGCTGTCGCCGACGGCCGGCTTCATCTGACGGCCGTCTGCATGCTCGCGCCTCACCTGAATCCGCAGAACTTGGATGAGCTCATCCGGGCCGCCACGCACCGGAAGAAGATCGACCTCGAAGCTTGGCTTACGGTGCGTTTCCCTGAGTTCAGTTCGGCAAAAGGCTCGGCATTGGTTTCATCGATCACTCCGGTAGCCGCTCGGTCAAGCGTCGCTGACGGAGGTCTCGAACTTGCGCTGGAGCAAGTTGCTTCACACCCTCGGGAGGGGCTCGATTCGCCGCGGGAAGAGGATGCCCCCGAGCAAGTCCGAGTCAGCTCGAAAAAGCTGCCGGTTGGGGATTGCGAACTTGCGCTGGAGCAAGTTGCAGACGTTCGAATCAGGCCAGAGTATTACCTTGTCCGGGTCACGATCGGACGGGCAACCCATGACAAGCTGCGCTATGCCCAGGCTTTGCTCAGCCATGCTGTTCCCTCCGGAGACGTGGCCCAGGTCCTCGACCGCGCCCTGGATGTTCTCATTGCGCGCCTGGAGAGGAAGAAGCTCGGCGCCGCTCGCCTGCCCAAGAGCTCCATTCAGGACACGGAGGTCCCCACCGATCCCGTCCGAGCCGGCACCGATACCCGCTACATCCCGACTCAGGTCCGGCGAGCTGCGTGGGAGCGCGACGCGGGGCGGTGCTCGTTCGTGGGCCTCGGAGGGCATCGCTGCGAGAGCCGTCGTTTTCTCGAGTTCGACCACGCGGAGCCGTTCGCGCGAGGCGGTGCGGCCACGGTGGAGGGCTTGCGGCTTCGTTGCCGCGCGCACAATCAATTCGCGGCCGAGCGGGACTTCGGTGCGGAGTTCATGCGCATAAAGCGAAATGAGGCTCGGGCCTCGCGCCGAAACGCCCCGGCCCAGCGCTTCGCAGCGGCTGAGAGAGAAGCGGATCAGCGGGAGGCGGCGCACAGAGAACAGGCAAAGGATCTTATGGCCGGACTGCGCGGGTTGGGGTGCCGGGCTGACGAGGCGCGCCGCGCGACGGAGTATGCCATGACGATCGAGGGAGCCACCTTCGAGGATCGTCTTCGTGCCGCACTGTCTTTTCGATCCCATCGGACTGCAACTCGATCGAAGTTCACAGAGGCCTGCCAGGTCCGCGAGCGTCGCGCGCGCTACGGCCCGCTCGCATGGGAGCGGCGAGGCTCCGATACACGCCCGTTCGAGCGGCCCGGCAGGCGGGGGTCATCGAACGTAACAGGATGGGCCTTGTGCCGCGAGCGTGCGCTCCGGTCTACAATGCCCGCATGCGAGCCACGAGCATCCTGAGCGCCATGCTTGGTGCCCTTCTCGCGGTCCAGGCGTACGCCATGCCCGAGCGGGCGGACCCAGCGGGGGTGTCGAAGCCCAAAGTGACGGTTCACCGTGGCGTCACCTGGTTCTATGGGCATCGATTCGAGGCGCCATTTACTCTCGAATATGTCGACGACGGTCTGGCGATCAACGGGTACTACCTCCCCCGGAAGGTCCGCCCACTCCCGCAACATCGGCCGACGCACGGCGACACGCTCCGGTCGCGGTTGCGCGCACGAACCCTCGAGATCCTGCGTGACGCCAAGAGGAACCACGTGTCTCCCGATCAGGCGTTCGCCCAAGTCGAGCAGGCGTATCGGTCCAGTCCACTCGTAAGGAGCGTCGAGCTTCGGGGGCACTCTTTGTTGCTCACGTACCAAGACACGCCGGGGCCCTATGAAGTCCTATTGGTCGACCCTGAGAAGATCGCTCTTCGCGACATGACTCCGGAAGAGCTGGCCGAAGGGCAGCGCGAATTCCAGTCCAAGACGTTGCATCGGCTCATGGATCACCTCGAATCGGGCTGCCTCATCGTATGGGCCGAGTTTCCGGCAAGCACTTGGCTTCCAAACGATCCTTCGCCCCGCGTCGACCTTCTGCTTCGACGCCTGCAGCACACGGACAAGCTCACCAAGGAAGAGAAGGGCTTCCTTCAGTCGTGGATCGCCGTGAAATTCGAAGATCTGAACCGCATGGTGAAACGGCCCCTGCGACTCATGGCCGTCTCCCTCCCATGACCGCCCCGCACCCGGAGGACTGATGGCCGACGCTCCCGGCGCTCCCAAGGATCCCGAACGTCGAGCCACGTTCATCCTGGCTCGCGGCGAGAAGTGGCTTCTGCCGCGTCTGGCCGCTTCGCTGCCGCGCTGGATGGTGCCCGACCATCTCACCGCGATCGGCATCTTCGGCTCCTCGCTGATCGCGCTGGGCTACATCCTCTCCACGCGGGACCGGCACTGGCTCTGGCTCTCCAACGCGGGGCTGATCGTGAACTGGTTCGGCGACAGCCTCGACGGGACGCTGGCTCGCGTTCGGAAGCACGAGCGCCCGCGGTACGGCTTCTACCTGGACCACCTCACCGACGCCTATTCCACGACGGCCGTCGGCTTGGGCCTCGGCTTTTCTCCCTACATGCTCCTCTCCGTCGGGCTCGCCATCGTGATCGCGTACCTCATCCTCTCGATCAACGTCTACCTGGAGACGCACGTCTTCGGCGTGTTCCGCTACGGCTATGGGGTCCTGGGACCCACGGAGGCTCGCGGGGTGCTGTTCCTGCTCAACGTGGTGGCCCTGGTCACGGGGCCGATCCCCTTCACCATCCATGGCATCCGGTTCACCGCCTTCGACGTGGCCGGAGCCGCCGCAGCGCTTTCGATGGGCGGTCTTCTGCTCCGCCGGGTCGTCCGGAACCTCGGTGAGCTCTCCCGTATGGAGCCGCCGCGGTCGTAGCTGCCCGCACGCCCCATGGCGCCACGGGTTCGCAGCCACCCGACGCAAGGGACCCTTGCGATCGTAAGCCACCTGTTTCTAGAGCCTTCCCGGGCTGGGGCATTTACCGCTCCGCCCGAATCCGGTTCCTGAATCCGGCGCCCTGCCATAGACTTATCGGATGGCCAAAACGGGTGAACCGACCGGTACGCGGGTCCTGCGAGCCCTTCAGAGGGCGGCCACGCGGCAGACGGTGCGGCGCGAGTTCGAGCGCCAGACCGGCCCCGCCGACCTGGAGCGGAGCGTCCGCGAGTACTGCGGCGACACGCGCATCGTCATCGCCTCGAACCGGGAGCCCTACCAGCACGTCCACGGGGCGAACGGGATCGAGGTGATCCGGAGCCCGGGCGGGCTGGCCTCGGCGCTCGATTCGGTGGCCCGGGCCACGAACGCGACCTGGGTGGCGCAGGCCACCGGCGATGCCGACCGGGAGACGGCCGACGACCAGGGCCGCGTGGCGATGCCCCCCGGCTCGAACCGCTACACGCTGCAGCGCGTCTGGATCGAGCCCGAGGCGCACGCCGACGGGTACAACCGCTTCGCGAACGGCTGCCTCTGGCCCCTCTGCCATGTCGTCTACGTGCGCCCGCATTTTCTATGGGACGAGTGGCGCGACTACCGCGAGGTGAACGAGCAGTTCGCCGACGCGATCGCGGCCAGCCTGGGGCCCGAGCCGGCGCTCGTGCTGTTGCAGGACTATCACCTGGCGCTCTGCGCCTCGCGGCTGCGCCAGAAGCGGCCCGACCTCTCGATCGTCCTCTTCTGGCACATCCCCTGGCCCAATCCCGAGGTGTTCCGCATCCTTCCCTGGAAGCTCGAGGTCCTGGAGGGGCTGCTCGCCTGCGACCTCCTCGGGTTCCACATTCCGCATCACGCGATGAACTTCGTGGACACCGTCGCCACCGAGATGGAGGCCCACATCGACCGGGAGCGCTCGGCGGTGCGGCGGCGCGGCCACCGCACGTTCGTGCGGTCGTACGCGATCGGTCCCGACGTGGCGGAGATCTCGATGGCGGCCGCCGACACGAACACCCGGCGCGAGGCCGAGCGGATCCGCGAGACCCTGGGGCTGGGCCGCGCCCGGGTGATCCTGGGCGTGGACCGGCTGGACTACACGAAAGGCGTCCCGGAGCGGCTGGACGCCTTCGGCCGCTTCCTCGAGCTCTATCCCGACCGGCGCGAGGACGTCGTCATGGTCCAGATCGGCGTGCCGACGCGCGTCAATCTGCCGGAGTACCAGGCGCTGATGGCGGACGTGGAGCAGCGCGTGGAGCGGCTCAACGCCACCTACGGGAGGGACGGACGAAACGTGGTGCACCTGATCACCCGGAACCTCGACTTCCGGGAGCTGATTCCCTATTACGTCCTGGCCGACGTGATGGCCGTGACCTCGCTGCACGACGGGATGAACCTGGTGGCGAAGGAATACGTCGCGGCCCGCCCCGGCGGCGACGGCGTGCTCATCCTGAGCCCCTTCACCGGCGCCTCGCGCGAGTTGGAGCACGCGATCCAGGTATCGCCCTATGACCGCGAGGGGCTGGCCATGGCCTTCCACCGCGCGCTCACGCTGAGTCCCACCGAGCGCGCCGACCGCATGCGCTCGCTGCGCGAGGTCGTGGCCGCGCAGAACGTCTACGACTGGGCGCGCAAGCTGATTCGCGACGTCCGCCGGCTCCATCTGCTCCCCGGGATGCGGCCGGCGGGGAGGCGATGACGACGACGCGGCGCCGCGCGGCGCGGCGCCTCCTGGCGGACGGAGCGTGGGAGGATGTGGAAGGTTCCTTCGCGCGCGCGGCGCGCGCCGGACGCCCGGTGCTCGTCGCGCTCGATTTCGACGGCACGCTCGCGCCCATCGTGAGCCGTCCCGATCGGGTGCGGGTGCCCGCAGCGACGCTGCGATCGCTCCGCAGCGCCTCGAAGCTCAAGTGGCTTCGGGTCGCGGCGCTCAGCGCGCGCCCCATGCGCGATCTGGCCCGCTACTTGCCGGTAACCGGAATTCTGCGCGTCGCGCAGTATGGCCTGGAAGGCGGTGACGCGCCGGATCCGAAGCGGCTCCGCGCGATCCGCGCCGGGGTCGATGCGCTGCGCGGGTGGATCGAGCCGTTCGCGGAGGCCGCGCCCGGAGTGTGGATCGAGGACAAGCGGCTGACGATCGCGGTCCACTATCGCGATGTCGCTCCCCGCCGCCGCGGCGCTCTGGTGCGCGCGCTTCGGGGCCTGGCCGCGCGAGCGCAACGGCTCGGGTTCCACGTGGAGCGCGGTCGGCGCGTGCTGGATTTCGTGCCGGCAGGGTACGATAAGGGACGGGCGCTCCGCATGCTGCGCCGCCGGGTGCGCCCGGCGGTCACGTTCTACTTCGGCGACACGGCCGGCGACGAGCCGGCGTTCGCCGCGCTCGGCCGGCGCGACTTTCCCGTTCGCGTCGGCACGGGGCCCACCGCGGCTCCGTATCGCGTTCGCGGACCCGAGGAGGTCGCGCGCTTCCTGCGCGCGCTCGTCTCGAAACGGAGGTGACACGATGAGCTGGGATTCGGTCATACCCCCCGATCTCGCCCTGCAGCTCCACGACACCGTCGTGTCGGTCGTCGGCGGCATCATCCTCGTGCTCGTCGCGGGCGCGATCGCGTTCCTCGGCTGGCTCGTCGCCACGCTCGTCGGCCGTGCGGCGCAGTGGATCCTCTCCCACACCGGGGTGGACGCCTCGACGCAGAGGCTCGCGCCCGGCGAGGGGCGGCGCGTCGAGCTCTACCCCAGCCGGCTCGTGGGGTACGCCCTCTTCTGGACCATCTTCCTGAGCGCTTGCATCGTCGCCCTTCGTGTCGTCGGGCTGGATCTCGCCCCGTCGATCGCGGCGCGGCTCCAGGACGTCGTGCCGCGCGTGCTGACGTCGGCCGTCGTGCTGATCCTGGGCATTCCGCTCGCGCTGGCGGGAAGCCGCATCCTGAACGCGCTGCTCGCGCCCTCCGGGTTGAAGCCGAACCGGATCCGCTCCCAGGCGGTGTCCGCGCTCCTCATCGGATTCGTGGTGCTCGTCGCGCTGGAGCAGCTGGGGCTGGCGGCTCAACTCGTGATCGCCATCGGGATCACCGTCGTCGCGGCCGCGGGACTAGCGCTCGCGCTGGCGTTCGGCCTCGGATGCCGCGACCTCGCGCGCGATCTCATCATCGAGTACCTGCGCGCCTCCGAGGAAGGACCGCACCCGGGCCGGCCATGACGCGGGAGGGGCAAGGACAGAGGACGGCCGCAACCGGAGGCCGCCCATGAGCGAGGACCGCTTCAGCTTCTGCTCGGTCGCCCATCTCGAGGCTCCCTCGGGCATCGTCGCGCTCAGCATGGAGGCGCTTCGAACCGGCATCGAGAGAGCGCCCGACGATTCCCTCTTTCAGCACGTCACCTGCGTCGCGATGCGCTATCCCCACGCGCGCGATCTGCCGAGCAACGACTTCGCGCGCTGGGTGGGCACGTCGCTGCAGGCCCCCGACGTCGCCGAGCGCCTGGCCTTCGCCGGGGCGGCCACGGCGCAGCCGATCGCGGAGCTTCGGGCCGCGCTCCTGTCGGTGCTCGACTCCGTGCCGCAGCCGGAGCGGCGCCGCGAGGCTCCTCCGGAGGCGGCCTTCCACTTCGTCGGCGTGCGATCGGTTCCCGTCCCGCTCGGCATCGAGGCCGCCGATCCGGTGCAGGCGATCGACCTCTGGCACCGCCTCGATTCGGCCGCGATCTTCTTCCACGTGATCGAAGCGACGGTGTTCGGCGACACGGCGAACTCCTTTCCCCACTGGCTGCGCCTGCACGACGCCGACGGGCTCGCCCTCCAGACCGAGCAGGCGGTCGCCGCGGGCCGGCCGATCGCCCGGCTCCGGAAGGACATGGGCGCGCGCTGGCGGCGGTCCCAGATCGGCCGCCGTCTCGCCGAGCGCGCGGGGGCGCCGGAGGAGGAGCGCCTGCGCGAGGCGCGCGCCGCCATGGCGCGGCTCGCCGGCCGTCTCCGTGGAAACGCCGGCAAGCGCCGGAACGAGCGCGGTCCCGAGGAGCGGCCATGAGCGCCATCCGCGATACCACCCACGACACCGCCCGCGATACCGCCCGGGTCCCCTACGAACACCCGCCCGCCGAGCACTGGCTCGCGCGCTACGAGCCGGTCGTGGGTGCGGGCACGCTGCGCGCGCTGGAGGCGCTGGCGCGAAAGCTCCGCGGCCATCGCATCGTGATGGTGAACACGACCAAGACCGGCGGCGGGGTCGCCGAGATCCTGCATCGCGTGGTCGTGATCCTGAACGAGCTGGGGGTGCCCACCTCCTGGGAGGTGATGGAGGGGGACGAGCGCTTCTTCGGCGTGACCAAGCGGATGCACAACGCGCTCCACGGGCACGTGGAGCCGCTCACCGAGCAGGACCGGGAGATCTACCACGAGCGGACGAAGCTCGAGGCCGACCGGCTCGCCCTGGACGGCGATCTCATCTTCATCCACGACCCGCAGCCGGCCGCGCTGATCGAGCACCGCCGCCAGCCCGGCCAGAAGTGGGTCTGGCGGTGCCATATCGACCTTTCCCGGCGCGATCCGGCGTACTGGGATTTCCTGCAGCCGTACGTCTCGCGCTACGACGCGTCGATCTTCTCGCACATCGCGTTCGTTCCGCCGATCACGATCCCGGCCTACCTCGTGCCGCCCTCGATCGATCCCTTCGCGACGAAGAACCGCGACCTGAGCGAGCACGAGATCGAGGGGGTGCTCGAGCGGCTCGACCTCTCCCCCGGCCCGGGCTGGATCACGCAGGTCTCGCGGTTCGACCGGATCAAGGACCCGGTCGGCGTCATCGACGCCTATCGCTTGGTGCGGGCGCGGCGGCCGAACGCGCGGCTCCTGCTGGCCGGAGGCGGCGCGAGCGACGACCCCGAGGGGGCGGAGGTCCTGGCCGAGGTGCGCACGCGCGCGTCGGCTGCCCCAGGCGTGACCGTGCTCGAGCTGCCTCCGGGGTCCGACCTGGAGATCAACGCCATTCAGCGGGCGTCGACCGTGGTGCTGCAGAAGTCGCTTCGCGAAGGATTCGCCCTGACCGTGAGCGAGGCCCTCTGGAAGCGGCGCGCGGTCGTGGCCAGCGCGGTCGGCGGGATCCCCCTGCAAGTGCTGCACGAGCAGACGGGGCTGCTGGTCCACTCCATCGAAGGGACCGCGTTCCAGTCGATTCGCCTGCTCGACAACCCCGAGCTCCGGCGCTCGCTCGGAGACGAGGGCCGCCAGCACGTGCGCGACAATTTCCTGCACACCCGCGAAGTCCGGGACTACCTGGCGGTGTTCGCGAGCTTGGTGTAGGTCGTTGAGGGGCTGCGGACGCCCGCTCCGGCGTTCAGGGGACGCGGGTCGCCTGCGCCCGGAGCCATTCCAGGCGCTCCTTCAGAATGGGCGCCCAGGGAGAATCGGGGGCGCGCCGCAGAAACGCGTCCCAGGCCCGGATCTCGTCGTCACGCGAACGCAGAAATCGCGCGCGGTACTGGTTCGCGTCCAGTTCGATTCGGGCGGCATCGTCCAGCACGTTCGTGTCGTAGAACACGCTCAGCTCCAGGGTGCCGATGAAGACCGGCTGCCCCGCACGCACCTCGAACGTGATCGCGCCGTCTTTGCCGTCGAGCCGGTACTCCTTTGAATTGCTGATCACCTGCCAGTCGCGAAAGTGCTCGATGACTTCGCGCGGCTGTTCCAGGGACCGGAGTACGTACGTCCCGGGTTCCAGATTGGGAAAGGTGATGACCCCCTCGAAGGGGGTTCCCCCCCGCGCCCTCGTTTCGCCCAGGCGATAGACGTCCGCCGACAGCGAGGCGCTCTGGGGCAGCTTCAATTCCCCAAGGGTCATCTTCCGGATCAGATCGTCGAACATGGGGCTGGCCTTGTAGTCGGCATTGAGAACGGTCCGGAGGACGGCAAGCCCACCGGATTCCGGCGTGCCCAGAGCGTGCCGTGTGAGGGCCTTGTTCGATGCGCAACCACAGGCAAGCGACAGCACGAGCGCGAAAACGGAGAGCCTGGTTGATCGCATCCCGCCTCCTGGACGGATGGGGGCCATTACCCCTGAGCGCGAAGGGGAACGCGGCCGATCTTACACCAATACGGTCTGACGAGAAGCCGAGCCGATCCCTTGCAGCGGGCAGGCAAGCTCCTTCGCATCGCCTGAATCGAGTCCGCGCGACCACGCCAGCGTGCGACTTCGATCCAGCTCGAGCGTGCCGTCCTCACGGATCCGCCCCACCTGATTGGCAGGAAGCTCCAGAGCGACCGTGCACTTGTTCAGCCGTCCATCCGCCCGAACCAGGAACGAGTTGGCGTGCGCCGCGTAGCAGACCGGATCGCCCGCGTTGGCCTGAGCCAGCCGAAGTCCCAGGCGCGCCGCCTCGTCCCTGAGGCGGGCCAGGATGGCGGCGGAGTCCGCTTCGGCCAGGACCGGCAGGGCGGCATCGCGGGGCCCGCCCAGGCGGGCGATGGCGCGGATGAAGACGTCGAACCGGTCGTCGCCCGAGAACTCCGGAGCCAGGATCCGGAGAAGCTCGGGGATGGAGTCGAGGTTGTCCCGGTCCACGTGCAGCCGGAGCGTGGCGCGAAAACGCTCCGGCCGCGCCTTGAGCGCGAGAAGGTTCTCCCAGATGCGATCGAACGTCGGAAGCCCGCCCGGGCGGACCCGCGTCCGGTCATGCCGCTCCCGGGGGCCGTCGAGCGAGATCTGGTAGACGCTCACGCCGAGCGCGAGCAGCCGGTCCGCCATGGACCGGGAGAGGAGATACCCGTTCGTCGTGATGTCGGAGTTCACGGCGAGACCGGGGTGCCCGCCCTCGAGCGAGCGGGCGTGCGCCAGGATCTCCTCGATGACCGACGGCGCGAGCAGCGGCTCCCCCCCGAACCAGGAGAGGGCCAGCGAGCTCAATCCCGGAGCCCGCCGCGTGAGGAGCCGTTTCACGCCGGTCACCACCTCCGGCTTCATCTGCTTCAGCGCGAACGATTCGTAGCAGTACACGCAGCGGAAGTTGCACGCTTCCGTCGGCATCAAGATGAGATGGAGCCGCCGCGAGGTCAGGCAGGCGACGGCGACCGGCGTCGCGATCACGGTTCGGGCGAGCAGGGGCACATCATGTTGGCCGGGGTTCCGGCGTCGGCATTCCCGCCGCCGGGCGGGACCGGTGCGTCCAACTTGGTGGCGACCATGCTCGCCTCCGCCGCTCCACCGGAGCCGCCCGGGATCGGGGGTTCAGGAGCGGCCTTCGGCCCCGCCGATTTCGGGTCGAGCACCGTCTTCGGCCACTCTCGCTCTCCTCCCGCCTCGCGAGCCGCCACCATCTGAGGCTGAGGATCGCGGTACATCTTGAGGCGGTTCTTCCAGGCCGCCATCGAGCTCTGAATCGCGTCGGCGAGCGCCTTGTTCGCCACGTAGAGGCATCCCTCCTCGTCGAAGTACAGGTCGTCCGTGCACCAGCCGCCGTCCGCCTTGGACTTGTTCTTGAAATTGTTCTTGGGATCCTTCTTGGGGGCCATACCCGCTCACCTCCAGTCGCCCGCGGCGACGAACCCGGCCCAGTAGAACGGGTGCGTGCCGAGACCCTGGGCCCTGCGGTCCCGGAGCACCGCGAGGTCCGCGTCGCGGATGGCCTCGGGAGTCGGCCGTCCGAGACGGAACCTCGATTCGTACAGATGGCGCATCCACTCGCGGGAGGAGCGATCCTCCACCTCCCAGAGACTCATGATGACGGCGCCCGCGCCCGCGGCTTCGAACGCGCGCCGCAGGCCGAGCACCCCTTCCCCCGCCTGCAGCTTTCCGAGACCGGTGTCGCAGGCGGAGAGGACGACCCACTCCGTGCTGGACAGATCCAGCGACACCACCTCCTGGGCCATGAGAATCCCGTCTTCCTGATCCGGCTTCGCCCTCAGGCGCAGGTTCGCTCCGGCCAGCGCGAGACCGGAAAGCAGAAGAGGACTTCCCACCCGCGCCTTCGCGGCCGCGGTCCGGGATGGAAGTCCCATCGCCACGCCCCCGATGCCGCGGACGCCCGTCCGGCCGGCGGCGCATCGCGAGGCGTCGAGGAAGAAGCCGTGCGTCGCCAGGTGGATCACGCGGCGACCGGGGGCAAGCGCCTTCAAGGCGGCTTCGCCGGCGCGGTCTCCCGTGAGCAGGGCCACGCGGGACGAATCTCCCCAGGCGGCCGCGATCTCACGAACTTCGCGCGCCGTCTCGGGCAGGGCGCGGAAGCGGGTGGTTCGGAACTCTTCGCACTCGGGCTTGGGACCGAGGGAGCGGGGCCCTCCACGCGGAACCGAATGGCGAGGCTGCTCCGAAGAGTCACGCTCCAGGGAGTCGCGAGGCGAGGCGACGCTTTCGGAGCCGTCGTCCTCGGGCGCGTTGAACGAGACCCCGCCGAGAGCGAGAAGTCCCGTCCCCTCGTCGCGCCGCGACCGACGGACCAGGTCGCGTTCGGCCGACACGTAATGGACCAGGGGGCCGGTCTCGACCCAGTAGGCAGCCCCCTCGGGCATGGCGGCGAAGTTGACGAGATGGATCGAGCCGTCCGGCACGACGAAGAGCCGCCTGGCGTCCCCGAGACGATCCTGGATCGGATCCCAGATCCGGCGCTTCAGGGCGAGCCCCGCGGCGCGGCACGCGGGTTCCAAGCGGCGGTCGATCGTCCCATCGGGGCCTCGATCGGAGCGTCCACAAGCCTGCACGAAGCGCAGAATGAGGCGGTCGATCTCGGTTGCGGCGCCCAAGGAAACGGCGGCCGGGGGCCGGCCTCGCCGCCCGACGAACGCGACGTAGGAACGATCGGGGCCTCTCCCATGGAGGGCGTAGGCCACGAGGTCCCAGCCTTCGGGAATGGCGTCGGCGACCTCTTTCCAGCCGACCTCCTCGCGCCGCATCGCCGCCCGAAATCCGGCGCTCCGCGCGGCGAGCACCCGCTCCGCGCGGTCCACGTCGTCCCGAGCCCGGTCGATGGCGGCGCGGTAGGGACCCGGATCCCGCTCACCGATCCCCCGGACGAGCAGATTCGCGTAGCGTCCTCGGGCGCCGTCCAACTCGCGCAGGGGCGCCGCGATGGAGCTGTCCCGGAGCCCCGCGATCACGGCGCCGTGGCGCGCGGCGATCTCATCGAGTACGACCGTGCGGGACCGTATCAGCGCGTCCCACGTCGCGCCGACCTGCTCCGGAGAACCCGCGGGAGCCATCGCGAGAAGGACGTCGAGCGGCAGCGAGCCGAGGCCGGCATAGGCGAGCGCTTGACGCTCCGACAGCCCGGCAGCCGTCGACCGCAGATGATCGGCCCGGGCGCGAGCGGCGGTGAGCGCGAGCGGGGCGGCGCGAGCACTGTCCCGTCCGGCGAGCAAGCATCGCGCGAGCTGTCCCTCCGTCTCCACCACGTCGGGGGAAGTCTCCCCGTAGAGGACCTGCTTGATCTTGAGGGAGCGCTCGTACAAGGCCTCGGCCTCGGCGCGATTTCCGTCGTGCTCGGCGATCCGGGCCAGGGAGTTCAGCGTCCAGGCGAGATCGAGGTGGCCGCCCTCTCCCCCGCGTTCCTGGATCCGTCGCGCCCGCGTGAGCAAGGCACGGGCTCGCGTGTACTGCTTGAGCTCGATCGAGAGGTCCCCCAGGTTCCGGAGCGCCCAGGCGAGGTCGGCCTGGTTCTTGTTCTCGGGGCGCTCCTGGATCCGGAGCGCCTCCTGGAAGCGTGCGCGCGCGCCGGGGAGGTCGCCGGAAGCCACCAGTACCTGGCCCAGATCGCCGAGGGTGGCAGCCACGTACGGATTGGAGGGACCCAGGCGGTCGCGCCGGATTCGAAGCGCCTCTTCCAGATAGGTAACCGCCAGATCGAGATCGCCGGTCTCGGATGCCAGCGCCCCCAGATTGTGCAGCGCCTCCGCGACGAGCGGGTGATCGGCGCCCAGCGTCTTCCGCCGCGACGAGAGCACTTGCTCCCACATGGAGGCCGGCGTGACGTAGTCGCCGAGCTCGTACTTGAGCGTGGCGAGCATGTTCAGCGCGCGCATCCGCTCCGGATCGCCCGCGGACAGGACCCTCTGCTGGATCGCGATGGCGCCCTCGACCAGAGTCTCGGCATCCCCAAGGCGGGCCTGATCCGCGTCGAGCTTCGCGAGGAACATCATGCTGCGGGCGACGTCGGGGTGGATCTCGCCCAGGACCTTTCGGCGGATCTCGAGCGCCTTCTCGAGCGGAGGGCGCGCCCGGGGGAGGTCCCCGTTCGTCAGGTGGAGCGCTCCGAGGTTGTGCAGGCTCGCGGCGTAGGGCGCGCTGTTCTTCCCGGCCAGCTTCTCCTTCAGGCGCACCGCTCGCTCGCAGATCCCCAGCGCGTCGGGCGCGCCGGAATGTCCCGCATTGCGCATGGCCTCCGCCAGCTGGTCCAGGACGTCCGCCACCGGCATCGATTCTCCTCCGTGGGCTCGCTCCGCGTCCGCGAGGAGCGCGCGCGCCCGGCGCTCCGCCTCTTCGTACCGCCCTTCTCGGATCAACCCGCGGACGTCGTCCAGCGTGACGGCGGCGCGGCAAAACGCGGCGTTCGAGAGAGAGAACGCGAGAAAGGCCCCAAAGAGCACACGCGTGAGGAGGGAACGGCGAGGATGAATGGCGGGCTCGGGACGACTTGGACCAAGGGCGCGCGGCACCAGGCCGCTCGGCACGGTTCGATTCACGGCTCCCCCTGCCTGGAATCGGTGGGCTGGCAGCGGCCGGAGGGCCGGGCGGGGCCAGCCAGATTGCGCCCCAGGGCATGAGGGAACTACGAGGGAGAGGAGAGTGTCAATGAAAGGCGCACGGGGGCTTGCGAACGCGTATGGAGGCTGGGGCGTGGCGGCGCCGCGCGCAGGGCCCCGCCGGAATGCGCACGGCGGCGCCGCGGCGAACGCCGGGCCCACGTCTCCCGGCGCACGGGAGCCCGCGGCGCCATCCATGCGCCGGCGACGTTGTCCCGGGCTCGGCTCTCGCCGCCCCGCGACAGCCTAACTCCCCAGTCGGCCCGCCGCCGGCAACCCCCCACGACGTGAGCCCGACCCGCGGGCGAACGGGCGCGCACCGGCCCGCGCCTTGCCCTGCCCCGGTCAGGCTCGCTTCTCAGCATGAAACGTCGGTTGCGGGTTCTTTCGCACAGAGAAACGCGTGATTCGCGAGATTTTCGTATCAGCTGCGTAGGTCTACGTGGCGGGAAGGCGCACGCGGGGATCGAGCTTACCCTGACCCGCTAGCTCCCAAAGAGGCGCGCGCTATGGTCGATCGAGTTGTACGCCCCGAGTCACCGTGCCTCGAGGCGCTCGAGCGTTCGTGGGTCGGGCGCGCCGCCGAAGAACTTGTCGAGGGCTTCCGTGAACACGGACGGCCTCTCCGCGACGCGCGCGAAGAGGGTAAGCGACGAGCGGAGCTTCATCGCGTCGACGCTTCCCAGGATTTCCTCCGCGGAGCTCGAGGCGAGCCCGTTCAGCGCGACGACGCATTCGCGCAGGCGCGTGCCGAGGATCGGATGTTCGAGATACGCGGCGGCCTCGGCCGGGGATCGAATCGCATAGCGCCGCGAGACCGGGCTCGTCCCCAGGCCGGCAAGCTGCGGGAAGACGAACCACATCCAGTGCGTCTCCTTCCGGCCGCGACGGAGCTCGGCCAGGGCGCTTTCATAGACGCTCTGCTGCGCCTCGACAAATCGGCGGAGGTCGAAGGGGTCCAGGGCCACGAGCAGGAGAATAAAAAACGGCCCCTCGAATGACGAGGGGCCGTTTCAAGCTACTCCCGGCGGCGACCTACTCTCCCACACAGTCTCCCGTGCAGTACCATCGGCGCTGGAGGGCTTAACTGCTCTGTTCGGAATGGGAAGAGGTGTTTCCCCTCCGCCATTGCCACCGGAATGTCCTTCGCGGCGTCACCGGGCGCCGCGCTACAACTCCGACAACTGAAACGGACGACGGGAAAAAGCTGAGGCCACCGGGCAACTTGAAGTCCGATCAAGCCTCACGGACGATTAGTACCGGTCGGCTGAACGCGTCGCCGCGCTTACACCTCCGGCCTATCAACCTCGTCATCTCCGAGGGTCCTTTAGCCAGCTTATGCTGGGGGATATCTAATCTTGGGGCGAGTTTCGCGCTTAGATGCTTTCAGCGCTTATCTCATCCGGACATAGCTACTCGGCCATACCGTTGGCACGATAACCGATACACTAGAGGTCCGTCCGACCCGGTCCTCTCGTACTAGGGCCAGCTCCCCTCAAATATCCTGCGCCCGCGATGGATAGGGACCGAACTGTCTCACGACGTTCTGAACCCAGCTCACGTACCGCTTTAATCGGCGAACAGCCGAACCCTTGGGACCTTCTCCAGCCCCAGGATGCGATGAGCCGACATCGAGGTGCCAAACCCCGCCGTCGATGTGAACTCTCGGGCGGGATCAGCCTGTTATCCCCGGCGTACCTTTTATCCGTTAAGCGATGGCCCTTCCACACAGAACCACCGGATCACTTTGGCCTGCTTTCGCACCTGCTCGACTTGTAGGTCTCGCAGTCAAGCTCCCTTATGCCAATGCACTCCACGCGCGATTACCAACCGCACTGAGGGAACCTTTGCACGCCTCCGTTACTCTTTGGGAGGCGACCGCCCCAGTCAAACTGCCCACCTGGCAATGTCCCTCGGCCGGATTCACGGCACGAGGTTAGAATCCCAATATCTCAAGGGTGGTATTTCAAGGTTGGCTCCACGGGAGCTAGCGCCCCCGCTTCAAAGCCTCCCACCTATCCTACACATGACATATCAAGACCCAATACCAGGCTACAGTAAAGGTGCACGGGGTCTTTCTGTCCAGTCGCGGGTAAGCGGCATCTTCACCGCTGCTACAGTTTCGCCGAGCTCTTGCAGGAGACAGCGGTCAAGTCGTTACACCATTCGTGCAGGTCGGAACTTACCCGACAAGGAATTTCGCTACCTTAGGACCGTTATAGTTACGGCCGCCGTTTACCGGGGCTTCAGTTTGCGGCTTCGCCTTGCGGCTGACCACGCCCTTTAACCTTCCGGCACCGGGCAGGTGTCAGTCCCTATACGTCGCCTCTTCGGCTTAGCAGAGACATGTGTTTTTGGTAAACAGTCGCTTGACCCCATTCACTGCGGCTCCGTTCGGCTCCAGGCGCGAGGCCCTTCACGTACTAGGAGTACCCCTTCTTCCGAAGTTACGGGGCTATTTTGCCGAGTTCCTTCTGCAAGACTCACTCGAGCACCTTAGGATCTTCACCCCACCTACCTGTGTCGGTTTGCGGTACGGACAGCCCGAAGACTCACGTAGAGGTGTTTCTCGGCAGCATGCTTAGGACCAGTTTATGTGCTTACGCACTCCCCATCACCTCTCGGAGTAATGACCCCGCGGATTTGCCTACGGGATCCTCCTACTGGCTTAGACCCACACTTCCGATCGTGGGCTGGTCTTTCACTCCTGCGTAACCCCTTGGTGTCTTGGTCGCCTACGGACTGGTACAGGAATGTTCGCCTGTTTTCCATCGCCTACGCCTTTCGGCCTCGGCTAAGGGTCCGACTAACCCTGAGCGGATTAACCTTCCTCAGGAAACCTTAGGTTTTCGGTGACCAGGTTTCTCGCCTGGTTTCTCGCTACTCGTTCCGGCATAATCACTTCTGGTTCGTCCAGTGTTCCTTACGGACCACCTTCATCCTACAACAGAACGCTCCCCTACCGCGTACGACGTCGAAACGCCGCACACCCGCAGCTTCGGTGGTGGACTTGAGTCCCGGACATTATCGGCGCAGGATTACTTGACCAGTGAGCAATTACGCACTCTTTAAATGATGGCTGCTTCTAAGCCAACATCCTGGTTGTCTCTGAGATCCCACATCCTTATACACTTAGCCCACACTTTGGGACCTTAGCTGGCGATCTGGGTTGTTCCCCTCTCGGTCGCGAAGCTTATCCCTCGCGCCCTTACTCCCGAGAAACATGTGAACGGTATTCAGAGTTTGAAAGGGTTTGGTAACCTGGTAGGGTCCCTAGCCCAATCAGTGCTTTACCCCCGCCACACTCTTACTCGAGGCTAGACCTAAATCCATTTCGGGGAGAACCAGCTATCACGGGGTTTGATTGGCCTTTCACCCCTAGCCACAGCTCATCCGATACCTTTTCAACGGTAACCGGTTCGGACCTCCACGAACTGTTAAACTCGCTTCATCCTGGCCATGGCTAGATCACTCCCGCTTCGGGTCTACCGCACGCGACTAGTCGCCCATTTCGGACTCGCTTTCGCTTCGGCTCCGCGTCTGAGACGCTTAACCTTGCCACGTACGAGTAACTCGCCGGATCATTATGCAAAAGGCACGCCGTCAGCCTAACCGGGAACCGAAGTCCCCGGGTCAGCCTCCGACCGCTTGTAAGCATATGGTTTCAGGTTCTATTTCACTCTCCGCCAGGAGTCCTTTTCACCTTTCCCTCACGGTACTGGTTCACTATCGGTCGTCAGAGAGTATTTAGCCTTGGAGGGTGGTCCCTCCGGATTCCCGCAGGATTTCACGTGTCCCGCGGTACTTGGGTGCGCGCTCGAGAGAGCCAGGAGATTTTCACCTACAGGACTTTCACCCTCTGTGGTCGTCCTTCCCAGAACGTTCGGTTAATCACCTGGTTTTTGACTCTCCGACCCAGCTGCCCTGGATCCGAGCACGTCCCGCGACACCGGCGGCGCAACGCTGGCAGGCTTTAACGCGCCGCTCGGTTTAGGCTGTTCCCCGTTCGCTCGCCGCTACTGAGGGAATCGCGGTTGCTTTCTCTTCCTGGGGGTACTGAGATGTTTCACTTCCCCCCGTTGGCTGCCCGAAACCTATGGATTCAGTCTCGGGCGGACAGGGTATGAACCCTGCCGGGTTTCCCCATTCGGGAATCTGCGGGTCTCTGGCTATTTGCGCCTCTCCGCAGCTTATCGCAGCTTATCACGCCCTTCATCGCCTTCTGACGCCAAGGCATCCACCATATGCTCTTAGTAGCTTGACCGAACATCAAGATGCTCGATGGTTGCTCAGCTTTATTACCCGTCGTCCATATTCAGTTGTCAAAGATCGCGTCTTCACGCGGCGAAACGTGCCGCCGCTAAAATTCACGTTCTTGTTATTCGATTCGAGGCGTGGCCGCCGGATTTGGCGGTGCAATCAAGATCCGCATGGTGGAGATAGCCGGGATCGAACCGGCAACCTCCGGCTTGCAAAGCCGGCGCTCTCCCAATTGAGCTATATCCCCAAGATCTGAACGAGATCTTCAGCCTTGGTGGGCCTAAGTGGACTTGAACCACTGACCTCGCGCTTATCAGGCGCGCGCTCTAACCACCTGAGCTATAGGCCCCCGGTCGGCGTATCGCCTGAAAGCGACATAGTGCACGCAGTGCGTGGAGACACCTGAAGACGACCTGGAGACCTGGACGGATCGATGCTCGTCGCGAACTCGGAGAGCTCGCGGCGTCGATGGCTCGATTCGCATCGCCGCCATGTGTCACCTAGAAAGGAGGTGATCCAGCCGCACCTTCCGGTACGGCTACCTTGTTACGACTTAGCCCCAATCACCGACCTTACCTTAGGCGGCTGCCCCCCTTGCGGGTTAGCACACCGACTTCGGGTACTGCCGACTTTCGTGGCTTGACGGGCGGTGTGTACAAGGCCCGGGAACGTATTCACCGCTGCCTGCTGATCAGCGATTACTAGCGATTCCGACTTCACGGAGTCGAGTTGCAGACTCCGATCCGAACTGAGGCCGGCTTTTTGGGATTGGCTCCACCTCGCGGTATTGCGACCCTTTGTACCGGCCATTGTAGCACGTGTGTAGCCCCAGACGTAAGAGCCATGAGGACTTGACGTCATCCCCACCTTCCTCCGGTTCACCACCGGCAGTCTCGCTAGAGTGCCCAACTGAATGATGGCAACTAACGACAAGGGTTGCGCTCGTTGCGGGACTTAACCCAACATCTCACGACACGAGCTGACGACAGCCATGCAGCATCTGTGCACAGGCCCCGAAGGGAAGGCGTCTTTCAACGCCGGTCCTGTGCATGTCAAGTCTGGGTAAGGTTCTTCGCGTTGCGTCGAATTAAACCACATGCTCCACCGCTTGTGCGGGCCCCCGTCAATTCCTTTGAGTTTCAACCTTGCGGCCGTACTCCCCAGGCGGGGCACTTAATGCGTTAGCTGCGGCACTGGAGGGGTCGATGCCTCCAACACCTAGTGCCCACCGTTTACGGCTAGGACTACCGGGGTATCTAATCCCGTTTGCTCCCCTAGCTTTCGCGCATCAGCGTCAGATACAGCCCAGAGACTCGCCTTCGCCACTGGTGTTCCTCCCGATATCTACGCATTTCACCGCTACACCGGGAATTCCAGTCTCCTCTGCTGTACTCAAGCCAGGCAGTATGAGGTGCAGGTTCCCGGTTGAGCCGGGAGATTTAACACCCCACTTATCTGGCCGCCTACGCGCCCTTTACGCCCAGTGATTCCGAACAACGTTTGCTCCCCCCGTATTACCGCGGCTGCTGGCACGGAGTTAGCCGGAGCTTCCTCTTGAGGTACCGTCAAGTCACCGCCCTATTCGAACGGTGACGTTTCTTCCCTCATGACAGGAGTTTACAACCCAAAGGCCTTCATCCTCCACGCGGCGTCGCTCGGTCAGGGTTTCCCCCATTGCCGAAGCCTCTCGACTGCTGCCTCCCGTAGGAGTCTGGGCCGTATCTCAGTCCCAGTGTGGCCGGTCATCCTCTCAGATCGGCTACCCATCGTCGCCTTGGTAGGCCGTTACCCCACCAACTAGCTAATGGGACGCAGGACCATCTTTGAGCGGTAGCTTGTAAACAGAGGCCACCTTTCACTACAGAGCCATGCGACCCCGTAGTCACATGCGGTATTAGCATCCCGTTAGGAATGTTATCCCCCACTCGAAGGCAGGTTTCCTACGCGTTACTCACCCGTTCGCCACTTTACTCGGGGTATTGCTACCCCTTTCGCGTTCGACTTGCATGCCTAATCCACGCCGCCAACGTTCGTTCTGAGCCAGGATCAAACTCTCCGCTGTGTTTTTCTTTCACACCATGCACGGTGTTCGCGAGCATCCGCGGCACCGTGGAATTAACAAGAGATCTCTCGGCGTTATTCGCCCGAGAAGGATCCTTCAGGGCTCCACGACACATGCGTGCACTATTCGTTTGTCAAAGAGCAGGCGCGCGACTTGCGCGAGTTTGGCTGTTTTAGGGCCGAACCGTGAAACTATCCATTCGAGTGCGGCCTGTCAATGCAAAAGTTTGCGATTCTCAAAGGTCCGGACCAGTCGGCCTTTCGCCTGCTGGAACCCATTGTTTTCAAGGGTTTGGACCGTGCAGTCGTCCGGCAGGACTGAAGTTAGAACCCTACCGGCCGCAAGAAGAGACGATAGCTGCACTATCTCTTCCTGTCAACCCCACTTGGACGCAAATCCGAGGAGCTCGATTCGAGCGCCGGAAGCGTGTGGACAAACTCCCAAACCACTCCGAAACAATGACTTAGAGCAGGGGGGCCCAAGAGGGCCGGATCAGGCCGCGACGACCTTGGCGAACTTCCGCCCCACCTTGATGACCAACTCTCCTGTTTCCGAGCCCTTACGAAGCTCGAACTCCCTGGCGATGTCGGTCACCCGCTCCCCACCAATATGGACTGCGCCCTGCCGAAAGAGATTCCCGGCAGCGCTGCCGGTGTACTGATTGGGGAAGGCCCGCATGACCAGGTCGCGGGCGCGAAAACGGCCCGATTCGACCGTAACGACGGGCATTTCCGAAGGTATCTCGCGGCGCGAAAACTGCTTCTCGAAATCCTCCCGGGCCCGGTCGGCCTCGTCCTGGCCGTGGTACTGGCGCACGAGCCCGTGAGCGAGAGCCTTTTTCCACACCATCGGATTGACCGACGGATCTTGAAGCGATTTCGCGACTTCGGCGCACTCCTCGGGGGAGGCGTCGGTGACCAGACGGAAATAACGCTCGATCATGGAGTCGGGGAGGCTCATCGCCTTGCCGAAAATCTCCTTCGGCGACTCGGAAACGCCGATGTAGTTACCGAGGCTCTTGCTCATGCGCCGGACGCCGTCCAGGCCCTCGAGCACGGGCAGCGTGAGGATCACCTGGGGCTCGACGCCGTAGGCCATCTGGATGTCGCGGCCGGTCAGAAGATTGAACTTCTGTTCGGTCGCTCCGATCTCCACATCGGCCCGTATCACCACCGAATCGTAGGCCTGCATCAGGGGGTAGAAGAGCTCGTGCACCCCGATCGGCTCGCCGGCCTTGAAGCGCTGGTCGAAATCGTCGCGCTCGAGAAGGCGGGCCACCGTGAACTGTGAGGTGAGATGAAGCACGTCGGTGAAGCGCATCGCGGAGAACCATTCCCCATTCCAGCGCACCTCGGTCTTCGATTTGTCGACGACCTTGAAGAACTGGTCCAGGTAGGTCTGCGCGTTCGCTTCGACCTCGGCCTCGGTGAGGCGCGGACGCGTCTTGTTGCGGCCGCTGGGATCGCCGACGAGCGCGGTGTAGGAGCCGACGATGAGGACCACCTGGTGGCCCAGCTCCTGGAACTGCCGGAGCTTTCGAAGCCCGATGGTGTGCCCCAGGTGGATGTCGGGCGCGGTGGGGTCGAACCCCTGCTTCACGCGGAGCGGCGTCTTCGTCGCGAGCGAGCGCTCGAGCTTCTTCACCAGCTCGGCCTCGGGAATCAGCTCCTCGACGCCCGAGCGGATGACCGCGAGCTGTCGCGCCGCCTCGGCGCTCAGAATCGGCTTGTCGTTCATGGACGGCGAACTCTAGCAACTTTGCACCGGGCGCGAAAGTCGCGCTTGACCCCCCGGCGCACGGAACCTAGCGTACGTTTCGTGCCCGCCACCGCACCAAGAGCCAAGGACCTTCCGTGAGCCATCGCTGGAAGTGGATCGCCCAGTTCACCGCGGCACTCCTCATCGTCGTCCTGTGCGCCACGGTCGGCGTGGGAATCGGCGTGGCCAACTGGGCGCGCCAGGATCTCCCCTCGCCCTCCAGCCTGCAGACCATCGCGCCTCCCGTGAAGACCCTCGTCTACGACGTGAACGGGAAGCTGGTGCACGAGTTCTACAAGGAGAACCGGAGCGTCGTCCCCCTCCGGCAGATCCCGCAGGCGATGAAGGACGCGATCCTCTCCATCGAGGACCGCCGCTTCTACACGCACTGGGGCATCGATCCCATCCGGCTGTTCGGCGCCCTGGTGCAGGACGTGATCTCGCGGCGTCCCGAGCAGGGCGCCAGCACGATCACGCAGCAGCTCGCGCGGAACCTCTTCCTGACCCACGAGAAGACGGTCTCGCGGAAGATCAAGGAAGCGATCCTCGCCGTCCGCATCGAGCAGACGTACACCAAGGACGAGATCCTTCAGATGTACCTGAACCAGATCTACTTCGGCGAGGGCGCCTACGGCGTGGACGCGGCCGCGCGCATCTACTTCGGAAAGAACGTGCAGGAGCTGACGCTGCCCGAATGCGCGCTCCTCGCCGGACTGCCGCGCAACCCGCGCGACTACTCGCCGCGCCGGGATCCCGACCGCGCGCTCAAGCGGCGCAATCTCGTCCTCGCGGCGATGGTCCAGAACCGGAAGCTGAGCCAGAAACAGTACGAGGCCGCCTCCGAGACGCCGCTCGGCGTGAGCAAGACCCGCATCGACACGAAGTCGGCCCCCTACTTCATGGAGATGGTGCGGCTCTACCTGGAAGAGCGCTACGGCTCGAACCAGCTCTTCGAGGGCGGCCTCCGCGTCTACACAACGCTCGACGCCGATCTCCAGCACGCCGCGGAGGAATCGCTGGAGCGGCGCCTGACCGAGCTGGAGCAGCGGATCGGCGGGAAGCGGAGCCGCGCGGCCATCCTCGCCAAGGTGAAGACGGCCCAGCCGAACGAGCGGACCCAGACCGACTACCTGCAGGGCGCGGTCGTGGCGATCGATCCCACGAACGGACAGATCCGCGCGCTGATCGGCGGCCGCGACTTCAACGAGTCGAATTTCAACCGCGCCACCCAGGCCGCGCGCCAGCCGGGCTCGGCGTTCAAGCCGTTCATCTACACCGCCGCCATCGACAACGGCTACACGCCCAACGAGATGATCCTGGACACCCCGGTCTCCTTCAAGGCGGGCAACGGTGAGGACTGGTCGCCCCAGAACTACGATCACAAGTTCCGCGGGCCGGTGACCCTGCGCACGGCGCTCGCCAAGTCGCTGAACGTCCCGGCGGCCAAGCTGCTCCAGAAGATCGGGACGCCGCAGGTGATCTCGTACGCGCGGCGGCTCGGGATCCGGAGCCGCCTGGGCAGCGATCTCTCGCTGGCGCTCGGCACGTCGGAAGTGAACCTGCTCGAGCTGACGTCGTCCTACGGCGTGTTCGCGAATCAGGGCGTGCGCACCACCCCGGTTTTCGTGCTCCGCGTCGAGGACAAGAACGGGAAGGTCTTGGAGCAGACGCGCACCACGGCTGAGGAGGTGCTGAGCCCCGAGACCGCGCTCACGATGACGAACATGATGGAGACGGTGCTGCAGTCGGGAACGGCGGCCATGGCCCACGCGATCGGCCTGAATGTCCCCGCGGCGGGGAAGACCGGCACGACCGACGACTACACCGACGCCTGGTTCGTCGGGTACACGCCCTCGCTGGTCACGGGAGTCTGGGTGGGCTTCGACCGGAAGCAGAAGATCGGGCCGAACATGACGGGTGCCGCCGCGGCGCTCCCGATCTGGGTCGACGTGGTCTCGGCGGGCACGAAGAACAAGCCCGCGCAGGATTTCCCCGTCCCCAACGGGGTGGTGTCGCGCCTGATCTGCAGCCAGACGGGCCTTCTCGCGAATCCCTCCTGCCCCGAGACCGAGATGGAGCTCTTCAAGGAGGGGACGGAGCCGACCGGCTACTGCGACGTCCACACCGGGGCCACCCCGCCGCCGGAATCGGAGCCGCGCGACCTGGAGCAGCACGACAGCGAGGCGCAGCCCGAGGAGCATCTCCGGCTGTAGCCGGATTCCTACTTCTTCAGCGCCTTCCTCATGATCCGCCGCGACGCCGACGGACGCGCGACCTCGCGGAATCCCGCGCGCTCGAAGGCCGCGGGCAGTCCCGTCCACGCAAAGGCATCCGGCATCGATCCCGCTCGACTCACCACCGGATAGCCCTCGATCATTCTCGCCCCGCGCTTCCTCGCATGATCGGCGGCCGCGAGCAGAAGCTTCGCGCTGACACCGCGACGGCGATGATCCTTCGCCACGAAGAAGCAGGTGACCGACCAGACCGGCGTGTCGTCGATCGGCTTCAACGAGCGCGCCGTGGCGAGGCGCGGATACTCCTCGCGCGGAGCCAGCGCGATCCAACCGATCGGCGTCTCCCCGTCGTACGCGATCAACCCGGGCGGCTCGCCGGAATCCACAAGACGCCGGAGCGCGCGACGATTTCCCTCTCCCTTGCCGCGCTTCCACTCGGCCGCGGAACGCCGCCACCACATGCACCAGCAGCCGGCGCACGCGCCGCGCGGGCCGAACAGCGCCGCAAGATCGTCCCAGCGATCCGCCGTTGCCGGGAGAACCCGGATCACGGCGCGACCTCCTCCAGCACGAGCGGCGACACGCTCGGGGGCTCGTCGGCGATCACGTAGGCGCGCGCCGCGGCCTCCGTCCACTCGAGCGCCTCGCGACGCGACTGGACCAGCGCCAGCGCCTCGCCGGCATCCACGCGGTCGCCGCGCTTCTTCAGCAGGCGCACCCCGACCGCCGGATCCACCGCATCCTCCTTGCGCCGCCGGCCACCCCCCATGGCGATCACGAGCTCGCCGACCCGCCGCGCGTCCACCGCGGCGACGTAGCCGGAACGCGGCGCGGGCACCGCCGTCTCGGCCTCGGCGCGGGGCAACCGGCCGGGGTCGCCCACCACGCGCGGATCGCCCCCCTGCGCCTGCACCATGCGCTCGGCGCGGCGGAGCGCCTCTCCCGTCTCCAGCGCCCGGTCCAGGCGCGCCTCGGCCTCGTGACGCTCGCGCGCGACCCCGCCGAGGACGAGCATCCGCACAGCGAGCGCGCGCGTCACTTCCATGAGATCCGAGGGCGCGGCCCGGTGCAGCACCGCGAACGCCTCGGCCGTCTCGTTGGCGTTTCCGACCGCCGCACCCAGCGGCTCGTCCATCGCCGTGACCAGCGCGTGGGCTTTCCGCCCCATGCCGGAGAGCACCGAGACCAGCTCGCGCGCGAGCCCCGAAGCCTCCTCGCGGCCCGGCATGAAGGCCCCGGCGCCGCACTTCACGTCGAACACGACGCCGGCAGCGCCCGAGGCGGCCTTCTTGCTCAGGATGCTCGCCACGATGAGCGGCACCGATTCCACGGTCCCCGTCACGTCGCGCAGCGCGTAGAGCGCGCCGTCGGCGGGCGCGAGGTCCTCCCCCTGCCCCGCGATCGCGAGTCCGATTTTCCGCACCTGGCCTTCGAACTCGGCGGCGGAAAGGCGGGTGCGAAAGCCGGGAATCGCCTCGAGCTTGTCGAGAGTGCCGCCGGTATGGCCCAGGCCGCGCCCCGCGATCATCGGCACGACCGCGCCGCACGCGGCCACCCAGGGAGCGAGCGCGATCGAAACCTTGTCCCCCACGCCGCCGGTCGAGTGCTTGTCCACGGTGGGTCGCCCCAGCCCGCTCCAGTCAAGCACGCGCCCCGAGCGCATCAGCGCGTCGGTGAGCGCGACCGTCTCCTCGCGGCTCATGCCCCGCCAGACGATCGCCATGAGCAGCGCGGCGCTCTGGTAATCGGGAATGGAGCCGTCCGCCACGCCGCGGATCCAGGCGCGGATCTGGGCCTCCGACAGCGGGCGGCCGTCGCGCTTGGCGGCGATGACGTCGCGCATCAGAACGAGAGGAAGGGGCGCGGCAGGAGATCGCGAAGCGGGATCATCTCGGGCGCGCCCTCCGGCGAGGCGACGATCACCTCGAGATCGGGTGCGTGCTCGACCAGGACCTGGCGGCAGGCGCCGCAGGGCATGCAGGGGCCCGGCGGGTCGGTCGCGATCGCGATGCGGCGGAACCGCCGCGCGCCGCGCGCCAAGGCGCCGAAGAGGGCGTTCCGCTCGGCGCAGATCGTGAGCCCGAGCGACGCGCTCTCCACGTTGACGCCGGGGTGCACGACGCCGTTGTCGTCCTCGAGCGCGGCCGCGACGCGGTAGTGCGAGTAGGGCGCGTGCGCTTTCGAGAGAAGGACCCGCGCGGCTTCGAGCAGCTTCACGCCGTCGCTCATGCAGCGCTCCGGCCGGCGGTGATCCTGCCGGCGCTCAGGACCCGCTCCTCGTGCTGCGGTAGCGCACCCGCCGGCGGCGGCGGCGCGGCCCCGCGGCGCCGCCCCCCTCGATCACCTCGGTCTCCTCGCGCACGCCGATCAGGGTCAGCGCCTTCATCGGCTCGCCGTCGTTGTGATAGAGGCGCACGACGCGTTTTCCCATGCTGCAGAGAAGGTCGTAGGGGATGGTCTGGGCCCGCTCGGCCACCTCGCCCAGGTCGAGCCGCGCGCCCCCCTGCTCGCCCCAGAGCACCACCTCGTCCTCCGGCATCGCCTCGGGGATGGCGGAAACGTCCACCATCGTGAGGTCCATCGTGACGCGCCCGACGACCGGGGCGCGCCGTCCGCGAATCAGCACCTCGCCGCGGTTGGAGAGCGCCCACGGATAGCCGTGGCCGTAGCCCACCGCGAGCACCGCGATCCGCATCCACCCCGGCGCCTGGAACGTGCGGCCGTAGGAGACGAAGCGCCCGGGCGGAAGGTCGCGGAGCTGGACGATGCGCGTCTTGAACGCCATCACCCCCTCCACGTCGACGCTATGCGGCACGGCGCGGCTGGGATAGAAGCCGTAGGCCAGGATGCCGGGGCGAACCATGTCGAGATAGGAGTCGTGCACGCTCAGAATTCCCGCGCTGTTCGCGGCGTGGCGCACCGGCACCTCGATCTTCCGGAGCTCCAGCGCGTGCAGCACGGCGCCGAACCGGCGAAGCTGCTCCTCGCTCACCTCCGTGCGGCCGGAGTCGGCGTCGGGAAAATGGGTGAAGACCCCTTCGAGGAGGAGGTTCGGAAGCCCTGTCAGCCGCTCGACGAAGTCCACCGCTTCCGACTCGGCGACCCCGGCGCGCCCCATCCCGGTGTCCACCTCGACGTGGACGCGGCAGAGGACCTGGTGCGCGGCGCATCGCTCGGAGAGCCGCTGCGCGAAGCCGAGCGTGGCCACGCAGGGGGTCAGCCGGTGCTCGATGATCTCCTCCACCTCGCAGAGGAGGCCGGGGCTCAGGATGACGATCGGAAGGTCGATCCCGGCCGAGCGCAGCTCGATCCCCTCGTGCAGCGTGGCCACGCCCAGCATCGAGACGCCGTTCTGGACCGCGCAGCGCGCGATCTCGATGGCGCCGTGGCCGTAGGCGTCGGCTTTGACGACGAGGAGGATCCGCCGCCGGGGGCCGATGGCCGTGGCGATGGCCGCGAGATTCCGGCGGAAGCGGTTGAGGTCGACTTCGACCCAGGTCGGAAATTCCATAGGCGCGCCGGTTTCCCGGCTAGCCACGAGTATCACACGTCCGGGGTCCGCGCAAGAACGGCGGCTTTCCCTGGGGCCGCGGCGGCGGCTCGGCTAGACTGGCGCGATGGAATCGCCGCGCCCGCAGCTCTCGCCCCCCGCCCGGGATCGCACGGACTTCGCCGCCGCGGCCGCCGAGCTGCTCGACCTGGTGCGCCATCTCGCGTCGGACGAGGGCTGCCCCTGGGACCGCGAGCAGACGCCGCGCACCCTCACGCCCTACGTCGTCGAAGAGGCGCACGAGATCGGCGAGGCGGTGGCCGAGGGGAATGCCGACGGCGCGTCCGAGGAGCTGGGCGACCTCTTCTACCTGGCCTGCTTCCTCGCGGTGGCGCTCGAGCGCGAGAAGGGCGCGGCGCCGGCCGCGGTCCTCCGCCGGAACATCGCCAAGATGGTCGCGCGCCACCCCCACGTGTTCGGCGCCGAGGCCGCGGGCCCGGAGCTGGACGCCCAGGGAGTGCTGCGGCGGTGGGAGGAGCGGAAGCGGAAGGAGTCGGCGGACACCTCGATCCTGGGCAAGCGACCCGACGCGCTCCCGGCCCTGCTCCAGGCCTACCGCATCCAGGAGAAGGCGGCGTCCGTCGGCTTCGACTGGGAGCACGCGCAGGGCGTGGTGGAGAAGATCCGCGAAGAGCTGGCGGAGGTGGAGCGGGAGATGGACCTGGCCGCACCCGAGCGGATCGCCGAGGAGATGGGCGATCTCCTCTTCGCGGTGGTCAACCTGTCGCGCTTCCTTCGCATCGACCCCGAGGCGCGCCTGCGCCTGGCGACCGAGAAATTCCGGGGACGGTTCGACCGCGTGGCCGCGATGCTCCGCGAGCGGGGCCGCTCGGTGGAAGAGGCGGGGCTGCCGGAGCTGGACCGGCTGTGGGAGGCGGCGAAGCGCGAAGAGCGCGGGGGCGAGCGCGAAGAGCGCGGGGGCGAGCGGGACTAGACGGTCGCGTCCTCGGAGGCGATCCCCGGCCGGGACTAGGCGCCGGGCTCGGTGGGTCCGGAGGTCCCCGGGGCGGGCTCGTTCGAGGGCGGGGCCGCGGGCTGCTTCTTGTCCTCGTCCAGCTCCGCGACGTAGTTCAACCGAAGCTCCGTCAGCACATGCGTCAAGAAGCGCGCTTCCTCGCCGGTGAGGTTTCCGCTGGTGCGCTCCTGCAGCATCTCGAGCATGTCGATGGAGAGGCGCGCCTGGCGCAGATCCCGCTCCATCTTGTCGGTGAAGGGGTTCATGATCTTCCCCATCTGCTGCATGGCGGCGGCCTGGAAAGAGTGGACCAGTCCGAGGAAGAGGTCCTTCCGGGTCGGCGTGGCTTCGGCGTTGTCGTTCATGGCTCCCTCAGTGAATCCGCTCGGCGATCACCATCGTGAGGTAGGAGGTCTCGCGCGCCGCGAGCAGCACCGGATGGTCGCGGCTCTGTCCGAGGACCTCGACCACCCGAAGCGGCTGTCCGGAATCCTTCGCCGCAGCGCGCAGCACGTCCAGGAAGAGCGGCGCGTCGACGTGATGCGAGCAGGTCGCGGTCGCGAGGACCCCGCCCGGCTCGAGCAGCCGGAGCGCCGCCGCGTTGAGCTGCGCGTACTTGCGCAGCCCCTCCTGGAGCGCCTTCCGGCTCTTCACCAGGGCCGGCGGGTCGAGGATGATCATACCAAAGCGCTCCTCCGCGGCGACCGCGTCGCGGAGGTAGCGCTCCACCTCCTCGGCCCGGAACTCGATGTCGCGCGAGGGGGTGTTGCGCCGCGCGTTCTCCCGGGCGCGCTCCACCGCGGGAGCGGAGCGGTCCACGCCGAGGACTCGCGCCGCGCCGGCGGCCGCGCAGTGGAGCGAGAAGAGCCCCGTGTAGCAATAGAGGTCGAGCACCCTGCGCCCCACCGCCTCGCGAGCCACGCGCAGGCGATTCTCCCGCTGGTCCAGGAACTCTCCCGTCTTCTGCCCGGTCCGGAGATCCACCGTCAGGACGAACCCCTGGAAGGGCGCGTCCACGCGCTCGGGCACGACGCCCCGCTCGACCGGCTCCATCAGTGGCAGATCCTCGTAGGAGCGCGCCGGCGCGTCGCGCCGGCAGACGATCCCCGCGGGCTGCATCAATTCTTGAAGCGCGTCCAGCACCTCGTCCAACCGCCGCTCCATCCCCGCCGTCAGGCTCTGCACGCCCAGATAGTCGCCGTAGCGGTCCACGATCAGCCCGGGCAGGAAATCCCCTTCGCTGTAGATCAGCCGGTACGTCGTCTCGACGGGGTAGATGCGGTCGCGGAGCGCGCGCGCGGTGCGGATCCGCTCGCGGAAGAGGTCGGCGTCGATGGGGCGCTCGCGCCGCGCGAAGAGCCGCACGGCGATCAGCGAGCGCGGATTGTAGAGGCCGACGCCGACGACGCCGCCGCGGTGGTCCTGCACGAGGACCTCGCCCCCCGACTCGGGGGAGCCCTCGACCGACTCGATCTCGTTGCTGAAGACCCAGGGATGGCCGGCCCGGATGCGCCGCTCCTGGTTCTTGGCCAGGCGGAGCACGGCGGCGGGCATGGCGGTCAGCCGCGCGGCGACTTGGGACGGCGGCGGCGCGCCGAGACGGCGTTCGGGGCGAGCCCGAGATAGCCGATCAGCTTGTTCACCAGCTTCGCCGCGAAGAAATCGGAGACGATCTGCCCGGGGATGGGGCAGAGCTCGACCACGTCGATGCCGACCACCTGCCGCCGCTCGAAAACGGCGCGCAGGAGGCGAAGCCCCTCGTCCCACGTGAGCCCCCCCGGCTCCGGCGTGCCGACGCCCGGAACGGAGGAGGGATCGAAGGCGTCGAGGTCCACGGTGACGTACACGGGGTTGCCCAGCTCGCCCAGGACGGCCTCCACGTCGAGCCCCCCGGCGCGGATCTCGCGCGCCAGAAAGACCGGAGCCTTCTCGGCGTGCACGTAGTCGGCCTCCTCGCGCGAGACGCTCCGGATCCCGACCGGGACCGTGGGGACGCCCAGCTCCCGGATCCGGCGCATCACGCTCGCATGGCTCAGCTTCGTTCCCTGGTAGGCGTCGCGCAGGTCGAGGTGGGCGTCCAGCTGGATCACCGAGAGCTCGGGATAGCGGCGGCGAAGCGCGGCCACGGGCGCGAGGGTGAGGGAGTGCTCGCCTCCCAGCGTGAGCGGGACGATTCCCCGCTCGTCCAGCGATTCCACGACCTGCTCAAGACGCCGGAGCCCCGACTCGATGTCGGCGGGCTCGACCTCGATCTCCTCGAGCGTGGCGATGCCGATGTCGCAGGGCTCGCGATCCAGCTCTTCGTCGTAGAACTCCACCTGGCGCGAGGCGTTCAGGATGGCCGCCGGGCCGAACCGGGTGCCGGGCAGGTAGCTCGTGGTCTGGTCGAAGGGCGCGGGGATCACGGCCACCCGGGCGCGCTCGATGCGGCAGGATTCCGGAGGGAGGCCCAGGAACAGCGCGGGCGCGGGCGAGGCCAGCTTCATGCGGCTTGGGCGCGGCACGGAGTCCCCCCGGAATGGAAATCCGCGCGGCAAGCCGCCGCGCGGATCAAGGCGTCCTGACCTGGAAGGGCGAAACCGACCTAGAGATCGTCCTCCTCCTCCTCGTCCTCCTCGAGATCGTCGTCGTCGTCGTAATCGTCGTCTTCGAATTCGTCCTCGTCTTCTTCCTCGTCCTCGTCGAGCTCATCCTCGTCATCGAATTCGCCGTTCTCGAGATTCTCTTCCTCGTCGTCGTCGAACGGGTCCCGATCGAAAATGTCCGGGCGGCCCCGGGCGTTCAGCTCGAACCGCTCGTTTCCGGATGCAGCCATTGACCACGTCATCGCGCAATCCCTCAATCCCGGTCCATTCCATGAGCGGCGGGCGCCATCGAAAAAAACCGCGTCGGGAAATTAAGTACCCCCACGGGGGCCGTCAACGGAAAACGACGCGGCAGGGTGAGCCATTTTTGTCTCCCGCGCTACCCCCGGACGCGCAACGGGTTACGAAGCGAGTCCGGGGCCGATCCGCTTCTCGTAGAGATCGTGACGGAATGCGACCCGCATTCCAACCGATTCGTACAGTTGCGTCGCTCCCGTCTCGTTCGCCATGTCTACACCAAGACCGACTCGTTTGATCCCGCGGCGCGCAAAAAGGGTGAACGTATGCAGGAGGAGCGCGCGCCCCAGTCCCCGCCCTCTCCAGGCGGGCCGGACACCCAGCTCCCGCACCCACCCTTCGCCCTCCGGCGCGTACGCAAGGATCGCTCCGGCAGGCTCCTTTCCGTCCAGCGCCAGCGTCCAGAGGGCGGCGTCGAAGCCCGACTGGTCGACGCGGCGCGCGATCCACTCCTCGTGCGGCTCGTGCACGAAGCCGAAGTGGTCGGCGAACGACTCCTGGATGGCCCGGTCGAACGCGCGCTCGTCCCGGCCCCGGACATAGGCGCGCGCCTCGATGCCGGCGGGCCAATGGGGCTCGGGAGTGGTGTCGGGAGCGCCCAGGTCGATCGTCATCCGGCAGAAGGTGCGGACATGCGCATAGCCGCGCGAGAGGAACGCCGCGATCCGCTCCTTCCCGTTCGGGGAGGTGAAGCCGCGGATCAGGACCTCTTCGGACTTGGGGGCGGCCGCGCGGTGCTCCCGGGCGCGCTCTTCGATGCGGTCGAGGAGCGCCTCTTCCAGCCCGCTCGCCGCGAGCGCCGGAGCGACGTAGGAATCCGCCTGGATCTCGGTGTGCGGCTTCCGGTCCCAGGCAAAGGCGTAGCCGACGACCTTCCCGGTCCCCTCCAGCACGATCCACGCGTCCCGCTCCTTCTGAAAGCGCGGGAGCGCCCACGTCTCGTACACCTCCTCGACGGTGTTCTCGGCCACGCCGATATCCGCCAGGTCGACCGCGTTCATGAGGGCTGCGATCTCGGGGCCGTCCTCCTGCCTCGGGCGACGGACGTAGATGCCCTTCGGCAGCTCGGGAAGCCGCGGGCTTCCGCCCTTGTTCGTGCGCCGGGTCACGATCCTCCCGCCGGGCCGACGGTGTGGATCCAGAGGAGGCTCACGGCCGAGACGGCGGTCGCCACGACCAGGCCCACGTAGAAGGGGCGCAGCCCCGCGCGGCGCATCGACGCGATCCGGGTCGAGAGTCCCACGCCGGCCAGGGCGATCAGGATCAGGACGCGGGCCACGTTCTGGGCGTCCGCGGCCAGATCCCGCCCGGCGCGGACGGAGAGCCAGCGCAGCATGCCGGCCGACTGCAGGGCCGCCATCGCGAGGAAGCCGAGGACGAAGAGCGGAATCGATTGCTTCACCCGGAGCCAGAACCCTCCGCGCGCCGGCGCAGGGGCCGAGCCGGCGTCGCTTCCCTCGTGTCGCGCGCCGCCGTGCAGCACCCCCATCAGCACGATCACCGCGCCCATGAGGGCGTTCCGCGTGAGCTTGACCGCGGTGGCGATCCTTCCCGCTCCGTCGCTGTAGGCGAAGCCGGTCGCGACCACCTGCGAGGTGTCGTTCACGGCGGAGCCCGCCCAGGTCCCGAAGGCGGGATCGCGCAGGTGCAGCGCGTGGCCGATCAGCGGATAGAGGAACACGGCCAGCGTCCCGAACAGGGTATTCGTCGCGATCGCGAAGGAGACCTCGTCGTCGTGGGCTCCGATCACCGGCGCCGTCGCGACGATCGCCGAGTTGCCGCAGACCGCGGTCCCGACCCCGATCAGGGTGGCGAGCCGGGGCGGCACGCGCGCCGCCCGTCCCAGCGCGTGAGCCGCGATCAGGGCGATCGTCATGAGGACGACGACCATGATCACGGCCCGCCCTCCGATCGAGGCCACCTGCTGCACCGAAAAGGACGCCCCCAGGAGCACGATGGCGATCCGGAGCACCGTGTGGAAGGAGCAGCGGACCCCGGGCGCAAAGAGCGGCGGGAGTCCGACGGTGTTGCCGATCAGGAGTCCGAGGAGCACGGCGAGGACCACCTCGCCGACGGCCGCGGCCAGGCCGTGCGGGAGCGCCTGGTGGAGCAGGCGCGCGAGGAGCGCGACGAGGAGACTGAGCGCGAGCCCCGGCAGGATGTCCGTCCAGGTCGCGCGATGGGGTCCGGCGTGCTTCGGCATGGGGCGCATCTTGACCGGTCCCGACCGGCGCGACAAGCGTTCTGGCCAGGAGCCTTGACGCGGCCCACGCCCGTTCGCCACACTGGGCCCATGACCATCCCCGAGATCACCCCCGAAGAGCTGGTGCAGCGGCTGGAGTCGGGAGCCGCGCTGCGCGTCCTGGACGTCCGCACGCCCGAAGCGGTCGCGGCGGGACGGATCGACATGCTCCCTTCCGAGCGGTTCGTGAACGTCCGCGGCTCCGAGCTGCTCGCCCTGCGCGATCGCGTGAAGGAGAAGCTTCCGCCCGACGGTCCGATCGCGGTGGTCTGCGGACACGGCAACAGCAGCAAGCAGGTCGCCCTGTTCCTGAACCACCTGGGCTACGACGCGATGTCGATGCGCGGCGGCATGGCCGCGTGGGACCTCGCGGTCATGCCGCGGAAGCTGGCGCCGCCCGCCGGGTTCGATCACTTCGTGCAGTTCGACCGGGTGGCCAAGGGAGCGACCGGCTACATGCTCGCTTCCAAGGGTGAAGCGCTCCTGGTGGATCCGTCGCGCAAAACGCAGCCCTATCTCGATTACGCGCGCCAGGCGGGATGCCGCGTGGTGGCCGTGGCCGACACGCACGTGCACGCCGACTACATCAGCGGCGGCCCCGCGCTCGCGCGGTCCTTGCAGATCCCCTACTACCTGCACCCGCGCGACGCCGTGTCGCCGTTCGACGGCACACCGGCCGCGTATCCGTTCACGCCGATCGACGAGGGATCGGTTCTCCGCGTGGGCGCGGGCGAGACGCGCGTGCAGCACACGCCTGGGCACACCGAGGGAAGCGTCACCTTCCGCGCCGGGGACGCCGCGCTCACGGGAGACTTCATCTTCGTGCAGTCGGTGGGGCGGCCCGACCTGGGCGGGAAGTCGAACGAATGGACGCCGGTGCTGTGGGACAGCCTGGAGCGCGCGCGACGCGAGTGGGATCCGGCCACGCGCATCTACCCCGCCCACTACTCCTCGGCCTCCGAGCGCGAGCCGGACCAGAGCGTGGGCCGGCCCTTCGCGCGAATCCTCCAGGACAACGCCCCGCTCGCGATCCGCGATCGCGACGCGTTTCTCTCCTGGGTGGGCTCCAAGCTGGGGCAGGCGCCTGACGCCTACCGCAAGATCAAGGCGGTGAACCTGGGGCTGCTCGAGGTGTGGGACATGGAAGCCGAGCAGCTCGAGGGCGGCCGGAACGAGTGCGCCCTCGGGTAGTTTTCGTGCTGATCGTTTCGTGGTATCGTTTCCGTAGTCGCAGCACCCCGCAGCGCCGTCTTCCCCGAACCATGGAGGGCACGACCATGACGAACCTGAACGCCATTGTGACCCTCGGAGCCGACTCCGGCCGCTAAGCCGTCCCTCAAGGGCCGCTTTCCGGCCTGACCGTTCCGCCGGCTTCCTTCACCCCATCGAGATCGCGGTCTTTTTGCGCCGTTCGGCGTCGCTTGCGCGAGCCGACCGGGTGCGCGCCTGCGCGCACGCGAGCACCGCGCTCCTTCGCGTGTGGAGGGCCGGACCTGGGCCTTTCATTCATCCGGAGGAAGACCGTCGTGAACCGACTGGAATCGCTGGGCTGGAATCCGTTCTTCGAGCAGCAGGTGCAATCCAATGTCGATCCCGAGTGGCGCCCCGCGCGCGTGTTCGAGGAGCAGCGCGGGAGCTGGAGCCTGTGGTGGGAGGGCGGCGCGTGCCGCGCGACCGTCGCGGGGCGGCTGCGTCACGAATCCGAGGGAGAGCCCGCCGCGCTCCCCTGCGTCGGCGACTGGGTGCTGGCGCGCTTCCCGGGCGATGCCTCAGGGAACAGCGGCGCCGAGGTTGGGAACGGCGGGGGCGCGGCCGACGGGGCCGTGATCCATCGCGTGCTCGCTCGGAAGACCCGCTTCTCCCGGCAGGATCCGGGCAAGGGCGCCGGCGAGCAGATCGTCGCGGCCAACGTGGACACGGTGTTCCTGGTGCAGTCCCTGAATCGCGATTTCAACGTGCGGAGGCTGGAGCGCTACCTCGCGCTCCTCTGGGAGAGCGGCGCCGAGCCGGTTGTCGTGCTGAGCAAGGCCGATCTCCGTCCCGACGCGGACGGCGAGCGGGCCGCGGTAGAGCGCGCCGCTTCGGGCGCGGCCGTCCACGCGGTGAGCGCCTTCACGCCGAACGGACTCGATCCGCTGCTTCCCTATCTGGCGCCGGGCCGGACGGCGGCCCTCGTCGGGTCCTCCGGCGTCGGAAAGTCCACGATCGTAAACGGACTGGCCGGCGAGGAGGTGATGCGCACCCAGGAGATCCGCGACGAGGACGATCGCGGCCGCCACACCACGACGTCGCGGCGGATCGTCGCGCTTCCGGGCGGAGGGCTGCTGCTCGACACGCCGGGGATGCGGACCGTGCTCCTGTGGGAAGGAGAGGAGGGGCTGTCGCAGACCTTCGAAGACGTGGAGTCGGTGGCGGCGGGCTGCCGGTTCCGCGACTGCACCCACCAGTCGGAGCCGGGATGCGCCGTGCGCGCGGCGCTCCAGGACGGCTCGCTCGATTCGGGGCGCTTCGCGAGCTACGGCAAGCTGCAGCGCGAGGTGCGCTACCAGGCGGGGAAGGTCGACAAGCGGGTCCGGCTGGCCGAGCAGCGGCGGTGGAAGAAGATCCACCTGGAAGCCCGGCAGCGTCCCGACAAGAGATCCCTATGAGCCGGGTCGATCGCCTTGCGCCGTCGCGATACGATGCGCGCCCTGACGGCCCGCGCCGGCCGGACGCTCGATGCCGTACTTCAGCGTGCGCCAGCCTCGGATCTCCACCTCACCCTCGAGGCGCTCCCCCAGCCGCTCGGCGAGGGCGATCGATCGGCGGTTTTCGGGAGCGATCAGGCTGATGATGCGCGGCCACTGGAGCGTCTCGAAGGCATAGGCGAACGCGGCGCGGGCGGCTTCGTAGGCGTAGCCCCTGCCCCAGAAGGGGCGCGCCAGCGTCCAGCCGACCTCCTGCCCCGGCCAGCCCTCTGGGTAGTAGAGGCCGACGCGCCCCACGAGGATGCCGCTGGCGCGCTCCTCGACCGCCCAGATGCCGTAGCCGCGCAGGATCCAGTGCCCCGCCATCATGGCCATGCTCCGCCACGCGTCCTCGCGCGAGAGCGGCTTCCCCTCGCCGATGTAGCGCATGACGTCCGGATCGGCGTGCATGGCCGCGTAGGCGTCGATGTCGTCCTGGCGGAATTGGCGGAGGGTTAGCCGGTCGGTGTGGAGCGTGACCTCGTGGGGGTTCATTAACATAAATGTTACCTGCGCCAGCGCAAGTGATTATGTCAACTTAGATCGCCGCTTGGATCAGGTCTTCGGAGCGAGGATCTGCCGGATGGCGCCCTCCACGGTCGAGATGTCCACCGTGTGGTCCGGCTGCTTGAAGAGAACGGCGCCGTCCTTGGAGCGGATCACCAGGCCGTGCGTCGCGAATCCCAGGCCGCGGATCTCGTCCGCGCGCTCCGGGTCGGTGGCTTCGACGGTGCGGGCGCTCACCTTCCCCGGGAACTCCTGCTCGAGCCCGCTCACGGCGGGTCTCAACCTCGCGCAGACCATTCAGCCGGGGAGGTAGTAATAGGTGACGTTGACCGCCTCGGCGTGCGGCAGGGGTGCGGCGGGCTGGCTCGAGCCTTTGCCGGTGTCGACCTTCGTCCAGCCGTCGTTGTCGGCGCGCCCCATGTTGCGCTCGGTGCACCCCGTGATCCCGCCCACCGCGAGGACTGCGGCGAGCGCGAGGGCCGTCGGAAACCAGGTCTTGGTCAGGCTCATGTCCCTTCCGTGGGTCTTGTCGAGTGCAGCGCTTGAAGTTACGTGTACATCAAATGGCGGGGTCGACGGGACTCGAACCCGCGACCTCCTGCGTGACAGGCAGGCGTTCTAACCAACTGAACTACGACCCCACCGATTCCAAGCGGAAGCAAGACGTGGGAGTATACGGTCTAACCGGGGTGGCGTCAAACGCGACCCCGGGCGCCCTGACCCAGGAGAGACCATGGCTTCCGACCGTGAATTCCTGCGCCACACCCTGGCCACGCTGGCGTATCGCGGCGCGAAAGCGACCCGAAACGCTCCGCCCGAGTTCGCCGCGTTCAAGGCTTCCCCCACGACCCGCACCCCGGTCGAGATCCTCGCTCACCTCGGGGACCTGATGGACTGGGGCCTTTCCATGGCGTGCGGCAAGCCGGCATGGAACAGCGCCACGCCGCAGCCGTGGCCGGAGGAGATCCGGCGCTTCCATGCGTCCATGGAGGCCTTCGACGCCTACCTGGCGTCCGACCAGCCGTTGAGCTATTCCGTGGAACGCCTCTTCCAGGGACCGATCGCCGACGCGCTCTCCCACGTGGGCCAGATCAATATGCTTCGACGGATTCACGGCGCGCCGGTCAAGGGTGAGAGCTACAACCGGGCGGACATCCAGGCGGGACGGGTCGGCGCCGATCAGACCGCGCCGGATCCCAAGTTCGAGTTCGATTGATGTAACTCGTCCCGGGGCGAGTTGACTCGTTCTGGGACGAGCTGGATCGAGACTCGTCCCGGGGCGAACTGCGAGCAACTTGCCCCGGCGCAAGTTTAGTTATATGTTAACGGTGCTTCCTCTGGCGCCTACTCTCCCGGACGCTCCCGCTTCGCATCCGCCACCGACGGCCAGATGGCCGCTTCGCCTTCCCAGGGCGACGTCGCCGCGGGCATCTCGGGCGGGCGCTGGTAGAGAATTCCCAGCGAGAAGCGCTCCGCACGCGCGACGTCCATCGCGCGCGAAAGATCGCCCGGATCGTAGCTCTCGGGGAGCAGATCGCACCGCTGATAGACCTCGTCGGCGTACCTGGGGGTCTGGTAGGTCACGCATCCCGCCAGCACGTGCACGAACGAAAACCCGGGATACTCCAGCGCCGCGCGGAACATCTGGCGCAGGTGCGGGAGGTTCCCCGCGTGCGTGCGGGCCACGAACCCGCAGCCGCTGCTCAGCACCAGGAGCACGGGGTTCAGGGGCCGCTCCTCCACGCCTGCCAGACCGCGGTCGCGCTTGAACTCCTGCGCCGTCGTGGGCGAGGCCTGCCCCTTGGTCAATCCGTAGATCCCGTTGTCGAGCACGGCGTAGGTCAGATTCACGTTGCGGCGGATCGCGTGGGGGATGTGGCCGAGCCCGATGGAGAACCCGTCGCCGTCCCCTCCGACCACCACGGTCGTGATCTCGGGGCGCGCCAGCTTCAGCCCGCTCGCGATGGGGAGCGCGCGCCCATGGATGGAATTGAAAGCGTAGCTCTTCGTGTAGCCGGGAAGGCGGCTCGAGCAGCCGATTCCCGAGATCACGGCAAGCCGCTCGGGCGGGATCTCGAGATCGGCCAGCGCCTGGGTCAGCCCCTTCAGCACGCCGTAGTCGCCGCACCCCGTGCACCACACCGGCTCCAGGCCGCTTCGATAGTCCTTCGCTTTCATCGTGCTCATGATCCCGCCTCCTCGAGGAGCCGATCCAGCTCCGCCGCCGTCATGGGCGTGCCGCCGCTCCGCGCCACCGACTTGGCGCCGCGCAGGTCGGTCAGCCCCGACAGGTAGCGGTGGAATTGCCCCTGGTAGTTCAGCTCCACGACGGCGAGGCTCGTCAGACCCCGGCGCCACGACTGGAACGCTTCCATCGGGAAGGGGTGGATGATCTCGGGCAGGAAGACGCGCCACTCGGGATGCGCGATCACCCACTCGCGCAGGAGGCCGTAGGTGCTTCCCCATGCCACGATCCCCTTGGGCGCCGCGCCGTCGCCGAGCGTGCGGTACCAGTCCCGCGTTTCGGCGGCGATCCCCGTCATCTTCCGGAAGCGCTTCTCGTTCATCCGCTGATGCATCGTCGTGTCCGCGGTCGGATAGCCCTCCTGGTTGTGCTCGATGCCGGCGGCGAGATAGCTGCCGCCCGGCGTTCCCGGCACGCGGAAGGGATTCACGCCATGTTCGCCGGTCACGTCGAAGCGCGCCGGCAGGCCGTTCTCCGGCGTCCAGCGCTCGCGCTCGGCGCGCTCCCGGCGCGCCACCGCCGGGTCGCGGATCTGGCGGCGCTGCGCGATATAGGCGTCGGAGAGCACGATCACCGGGAGCTGATACTTCTCGGCGATCTGAAACGCGTGCGGCATCACGTCCCGGCCGTGCACGACGTCGAACATGCCGAGCACCGCGCGCGGGAAGTCGCCGTGGCCGCCGTAGATCGCGTGGAAGAGGTCCGACTGCTCGGTGCGCGAGGGCATCCCGGTCGCGGGGCCGGCCCGCTGGCAGTCCACGATCACGGCGGGCAGCTCGGCCATGCTCGAGAGCCCGATCATCTCGGTCATCAGGGAGAGCCCGGGACCGCTGGTCGCCGTCATGGCGTGCACGCCGCCGAAGGAGGCGCCCAGCACCATCCCCATCGCCGCCATCTCGTCCTCCGCCTGCACCACGCGCCCGCCTGCGGCCGGCAGCTCGTCGATCAGGGTTTCCATCACCTCCGAGGACGGGGTGATCGGGTATCCCGCGAAGAAGCCGAGGCCTGCCGCGATCGATCCGCGCGCCACCGCCTCGTTTCCGGTCTCGGCGAACAGCCCGAGCCCCTTCCCTTCGGGGGCGGGACGCGACGGCGGGTCCAGCACCGCGAAGCCGGTCGCGAGGGACTCGAGGTTCGACTGCAGGCGCTCCCGGCGCGCGGTGAAGCGCTGCCGGAGGATGTCCTGCGCCAGGGTGTCGGGCCAGCCGAGCATGCGGCAGAGGAGTCCCAGCCCGAGCATGTTCTTGGGCGGGCCGTCGACCTCGAGGCCCTCTTCGTAGCGCGCGAACGGGAAGCGATAGGGTTTTTCGATCGTCGCGCCGAGCCAGGCCGGCACCTCCGCCGTCTCCCCCTGGTCGATCACCACGATGCTTCCCGGATGCACGCGGAGCGAGGTCTGGAAGCGGGCGAGGTCGCGCAGGCGGAAGCAGAGGAGGATGTCCACCTGATCCCCCTCGTACTGCACTTCGTGATCGGCGAGGCGCAGGATGGCGGCCGATTCGCCGCCCCGGATCTGTGGCCCGTACGACTGCACCATCATGCCGTAGAGCCCCTCGCGCGCCGCCATGCCCAGCAGGAGATCGCCCAGGAGCGCCACGCCGTCGCCGCCGCTCCCGACGAGGGCCAGGACGAGCGACCGCGGCCGTGGCGGCGCGCCGGGGCGGGCCTCCGGCAACGTGGAAGGGTGCGTGTCGGGGGTCGTCGGAGCGCGCATCTCGGTCATGCCTCCATCGCCGGCTCGGCCGGCTCGGGCTGCGCGAGCTGTCCCACGCGATGCAGGATCGTGCTCGGGCAGATGTCGACGCACGCCTCGCCGCAGGACGGTCCGTAGGCGAGGCAGGTTTCATGGTGAATGAGGATGGTTCGGCCATCCCACTCGATCGCCTGGGCGGGGCACTTGGCCACGCACTTGCGGCAGAGGGTGCAGCCCACCATGCAGGTGGCCCGGACGACCGACTGCTTCTCCTTCGCGACGCAGGAGAGCTCGATCCGCCGCGTCCGGGGGTAGAACTGGAAGAGCTCCTTCGGGCAGACCGGCACGCAGAGCCCGCAGCCCGTGCAGCGATCGGCGTTCACCACGGCGATCCCATCCCCGCCGATCGAGAGCGCGTCGAACGGACACGCCCGGACGCAGTCCCCCAGGCCGAGGCAGCCGTTCTTGCAGGCGCGCGGGCCGCCGAAGACGAGCGCGGCCGCGGCGCAGGTGTTGAGTCCGGCATACTCCGCTTCCTTCCGGGCGTAGGCGCTCGTTCCCTGGCACCGCATCACGACGATGCGATCCTCGACCGAGCCCAGCTCCTTCCCCGTGAGCCGGGCGAGCGCCGTGGCCACGGCGGCGCGGCCGGGGACGCACAGGTTCGGCGAGACCTCGTTCCGCAGCACGACCGCCTCGGCGTAGGCCTGGCAGCCGGCGAACCCGCACGCGCCGCAGTTGGCCGAAGGGAGGAACGCGCGCACCTTCTCCACCGTCGGGTTCACCGGGACCTGGAAGCGGAGCGCCACGCCGGCCAGCGTCAGGCCGAACACGACGCCGATCGCGGTGAAGACCGCGAAGCCCCAGAGCGCCGCGTGGAGGAGGTCGTTCATCGCTATCTCAGGAACGTGAGGCCCGAGAAGCCCATGAACGCGAGCGCGAAGAGACCCGCCAGCGCGAAGGCGATCGGGAGCCCCTGGAAAGCGGCCGGGACGCGCGCCAGCTCGAGCCGCTCGCGGGCGCAGGACATGAGGAAGAGGGCGAGCGCAAAGCCGGCGCCCGAGCCGAGGGCCAGGGCGAGCGACTCGCCGGCGCCCGATTCCGCCTGCGCGTTCAGGAGCGGCACCGCCAGGATGATGCAGTTGGTCGTGATCAGCACGAGGTAGACGCCGAACCGCTGGTGCAGGGATGCGTGCGTCTTGCGCAAGATCGTGTCGAGGGCCTGCACGATGAAGGCCACCACGCCGATGAACACGATCACCTGCAGGAACTTGAGCTCGAGGGGTCGCATGACGAAGGTGTAGAGGCCCCACGAGATCGCCGCCGAGAGGAGCATCACGGCCGCGAAGGTGAAGCCCATCCCCACCGACGTGTCGCGCTTCTTCGAGACGCCGAAGAAGATGCAGAGCCCGAGGTAGCGCGTGAAGACGAAGTTGTTGATGAGCGCCGAGGAGATGACCACCGTGAAGAGAAGCGCCCACGGCGCGGGCTTCGCCTCGCGGGTCCCGGCGGGACTCAGGATCGAGATCCGGTAGCCGGCCGCCGGGTCCAGCCGGTCCGCCACGGTGAGGAGGATGGCGCCGCCGGGTAGGGTCTCCACCGCGGCGATGTCCATCGGCACGTCGGGGGCGCGCTCGTCGGTGACGCGGAAGTTCGACGGCCGGAGGTCGGCGACCGGTGCCGCGACGGTGAGACGCACGTGGTCGGGCGCGAGGACGCGGGCGCGGGTGATGACGCTCGAGGGCGCGTGCGGTGCGGCCGGGCGTCCGGCGGCGGCGGCCAGGGCGAGCCCAATCGCGAAGCAGAGTGCCAGGGCGGCGGTCCCCGCAAGGACCAGGCTACGCGGCTTGGCCATGGCTCCCTCCCGTGGACGGCGCGACGTTCTTCCCGCCCGACATGCGGCGCTCGAGCACGTTGAAGAAGGCCATGAGGAGCGCGATCGAGAAGAATCCTCCCGCCGGCAGCGCGAAGAAGAGGAGCGGCTTCTCCGGCACAATGCGGAACCCGAGCAGCGTCCCGTTGCCGAGCACTTCCCGGAAGGTCCCGATCGCCATCAGCGCGAAGAGGAAGCCGAGCCCCATGCCGAGCCCGTCCCAGAAAGTCGGGATGAGCGGCATGCGCGAGGCGAACACCTCCAGCCGCGAGATGATGATCGCGAACGCGACGATCAGCTTCACGTAGAGGCCGACCTGCGCGTAGAGGAGCGGGAAGAAGCCGGCGAGCACCATGTCGATCGCGCTCACCCAGACCGCGATGATGATCGTGTAGACCGGGATCCGCACGCGGGGGTGGATCCACCGCCGCGTGAGCGCCACGGTCACGCTGGAGAGCACCTGCACGAGCAGCACCGCGACCCCGAGCATGATGCCGTTGGCGACGGTGGTCGTGACGGCCACGGCGGGACAGAGGGAGAGCGCCAGGCGGAATACCGGGTTCTCGCCGAAGATGCCGTTCTTCAACAGGGAGATCGCACCCGGAGGACGCTGCGTGAAGAGAAGGGGTTGTTCGCTCATCGCGAGGCCTCGCGGGCGTCGGGTTCGAGATAGGGGGCGATCCGCTCCCAGCGCTTCCGGAAGTGGAGGATGGTCGCGCGCACGCCCTGCGTGATCGCGCGGCTGGAGATGGTGGCGCCGGTCACGGCGTAGATCGGATGCTTCCGCTCGCGTTCGCGCTCGGCGCCGTGCGCCTCCTGCCAGGCGGTGGGCGACAGCCGGCCCAGGTCGCGGAGCGCGCCGCGCCAGTCCTCGGGTATCGGGTCCTTGGTCACGTCGAGCGCGCCCACGTCGGCGAACGTGCGCCCGGCGTACTGCCCCTGGAACCAGGGCGTGGCCACCTCGGCGCCCAGGCCGGGATCTTCCTCATGCTCCACCACGCGCACGCCCTGCACCGTCCAGGCGGTGTCGAGCGCCACGAAGAAGCGGATCCGGTTCTTGTACCCCCGGGCTTCCCCCTCGACGAGGAAGCCCGCGGGGACGCCGTCCCGCCGCGCGGCGAAGACGCGGCCGAGCGGGCGGAGCTCGCGCGGGGCGGGGGCGAGCGGCGCACTCCCCTTCTTGAGCAGGGCGCCGTCGAGCGAAAAGACCAGCTCGCGGCCGGGGAGGGCTCCCTCGGACGCGGTGCGGTAGACCACGCTCTCGCCATCCGGGCTCAGGTACTGGCTCACCTCGAGCACGGAGGCGTGCGCGTCCAGCCCCAGCATCTGCGTCACCGCCTCGCGCTCGCTCGACTTCCGCGCCGCCTCGGCGTAGCGTTCGGTCGCGAGATAGACGCCGCCCAGGATCAGCGCGCCCACCGCGCAGACCGCGGTCATCGAGGCGGCGATGCGCACGACCTCGCCGCCCGCGCTCGGGGCCTTGCCCGGAACCGCCGGGCCGCCGGTCTTCACGTCGGGGCCGGTCACGACGGCGCTCCCGCGAACACCGGCCGCGCCGGCTTGAACCAGAGGTTCAGGGCGGGCACGAGCGCGTTGGCGAGGAGGATCGCGTAGCAGATCCCCTCGGGATAGCCGCCGTAGATCCGGATCACGCCGGTCAGGGCGCCGATCACCAGGCCGAACACGATCTGGCCGTTCCGCGTCGTCGGCGACGTGACGTAGTCGGTCGCCATGAAGAGCGCGCCGAGCCAGAGCCCGCCCGAGAGAAGATGCAGGTCCACGTGCCCGGTCGGGGCGGTCACCAGCGCGACGCCGGCGACGACCGCGAGCGGGATGGTGAGCGAGATGATCCGGCGCAGGAGCAGCACCGCGCCTCCCGCCAACAGGAGGAGCACCGACGTCTCGCCGATCGACCCCGGGCGGATCCCCAGGAAGAGCCCGGCGAGGGGCGACTCGGGGCCGCCGGCCAGCTTGAGGGCGGCGTCGATGCCGCGCTCGCGCAGCGCGGCGAGCGGCGTCGCCGTCGTCACCGCGTCCACGTGGGAGATCCACTTCGCGGGGGGCGACCAGCCGGCCGTCATCGGAAGCGGGAACGTCGCCATGAGGAACGCGCGTCCGATGAGCGCCGGATTGAACAGGTTGTAGCCCAGCCCGCCGAAGATCATCTTCCCGAAAAGAATCGCGAACACCGCGCCGAGGAAGGCGGCCGGCGCGGGAAGCCGGGGCGGCAGCGTCATCGCGAGGAGAAGACCGGTGCAGACGGCACTCCCGTCCCGGACCGACGTGCGCGCGTGCATCATCCGCCCGGCACCCCACTCGGCGGCCACGGCGCCCAGGATCGAGGCCCCGATCACCGCAAGGGCCGGGAAGCCGAACATCAAGGCGCCCCACGCCGCCGCGGGAAGGAGTGCGGCGTTCACGGTCCACATGATGGTCGCCGTCGATTCCGACGTCCGGACATGCGGACCGGGGGCGAGGACGAACGTGCTCGGAGCGGGCACGGCCGCCGGTTCGCTCATGTCGTCACCCGCACGCTGGTCGCGCGCCGCAGGGACGACTTCGCGACCTGCATGAACTGGAGGAGCGGCCTGCCCGAGGGGCAGACGTAGGTGCAGCAGCCGCACTCGTAGCACTCCCGTGCGCCAAAGGGCTCGGTGTCGAGCACCTTCCCCGCCTCGACCCGCACCGACACCTGGTCCGGCTCGAGGCCGAGCGGGCAGGCGTCCACGCAGCGGCTGCACTGGATGCAGGGCCCGTAGCCCATCTCGAACGGCCCGCGCCCGGTCAGCGCCAGGAGCCCGTTCATCCCCTTCGTGATCGGAAGGTCGAGCCGCGGGAGCGCGCGTCCCATCATCGGCCCTCCCGCGATCAGGCGGGTCGTGTCCACGCGAAGCCCGCCGCAGAACTCGACCACCCGCTCGAGAAGGGTCCCCAGCGGCACGCGAACGTTCCGCGGGTAGACGATCCCCGGCCCCGTCACGGTGACGACGCGGTCGAGGAGCGGCTTCCGGTAGCGCAGCGCCTGGTAGACGGCGTGCGCCGTGGCGACGTTCTGGACGACGACGCCGACCGCGAGGGGGAGGGCGCGCGGCGGGATGGCGCGGCCGGTGAGCGCTGCCACCAGCTGGCGCTCCGCCCCCTGCGGATAACGGACTTCGCACGGCACCACGTCGAAGGAGTAGCCCTCGTGCGGGACGCGCTTGGCGGCCTCGCGCAGGGCGAGGACCGCGGGCATCTTGTCGGCCTCGATCCCGACGAGCACGCGGCGCACGCCGACGATGTGCGCCATCGCGAGCGCGCCCTCGACGATCGCCTCGGGCTCGGCCAGCATCAGGCGGTAGTCGGAGGTGAGGTAGGGCTCGCACTCCGCGCCGTTCAGCACGAACGTATCGACCCGCACGCCCTCGGGCAGCGTGAGCTTGCGATAGGTCGGAAACGCCGCGCCCCCCAGGCCCACGATTCCCGCCTCGCGGATGCGCTCGAGCGCCCCACCGGTGCCCAGCTCGCGCCAGCCCGGGTCCTCGGGGAACTCCAGCTCCTCGTCGCTCTCGCGCGCGATCACGATCGCCTCCGCGGAGACCAGGGTCGGGTGCGGCCGCTTGTCGATCGGCTTCACCTTCCCGGAGATCGTCGCGTGCAGGGGAACGCCGCTCGGCCCCGCCTCGGCGATCTTCTGTCCGCGAACGACGCGATCGTTCTTCTTCACGATCGGGACCGAGGGATCGCCCAGGTGCTGCAGCAGCGGGAGCCAGACTTCGGACGGCAGCGGATCGATCGGCTCGATCCCCCGCTCGGCGGTGTCCCGCTTGTGGGGATCGGGGTGGATGCCCCCGCGGCCGAAGGTCTTGAGCTCGGGCATGCGCGCTATCCCAGGAAGAAGCTCTCCTGGATCTCGGAGAATCCGTGGAATCCCGAGGGGCCCAGGAGGTAGGCGACGCTGGAGTGGACGTCCGACTCGAGACCGGTCTTCGCGACCACCGTCGCGCTCCTGTGGCCGCCCGAGGGGCGGCCGCGGCGCGCGTCCAGGTGATGGCCGATCTCGACGTTGCCAAGGCGATGATGCTGCTCCCGGTCGTTGCTCGTCGCGACGGCGCGGTCCCGCAGCGTGAGCACGCGCTCGATGCGGCCCGACTCCGGATGCGGGATCCCCACCGACCATCCCGCCGCATCGTCGTCGGGCGCGCCCAGCGCGTAGATGTTCCCGCCGAGGTCCACGAGCGCCGACGCGACCCCTTCGGCGCGGATGGCGTCCACCGCGCGGTCCAGCGCCCAGCCCTTGCCGATCGAGCCCAGGTCCAGGGCAACGCCCTCGCGCGCCAGTCCCAGCGTCCCCGCCGCGCGGTTCAGGCGCACGTGGCGCCATCCGGTGCGGTCCAGCGTGGCCGCGATCTCGCGATCGCTGGGCCAGGCGGTCCGCCCCGAGCGGTAGAAGCCGTAGAGCTTCATCAGGGGAAGCACGGTCGGGTCGTAGAGGCCGTTCGTGCGGCGCGCCATGGCGGTCGCGCGATCGACGACGTCGAGCAGGGCGGCATCCACGCGGACGCTGCCACGACCGGCGGCCGCGTTCACGCGGCTCACCTGACTCTCGGGGCGATGGATGCTCATCTGGGCGTCCACCAGGCGGACCGCGCGGAAGGCGCCCTCGATGGCGCGCTCGGCCCGCTTCGGATCGTGGTCGTTGACGACCACGCGCATCCAGGTCCCCAGCGCCGGACGCGAGGACTCGAGCCGCCGGACGCGAGCGGGGCTCCCCGACAGGCCGCCCAGCCCCGGGATCGAGCTCGGACGCACGACGGCCAGCGCCGCCCCGCCCGAGAGGAGCGCCGCCAGACCCAGAAAGCGCCGGCGGCCGGCCTGGAACTGGGGATCCTCGGTTCCCGAGCGCTTCGGGGGCTTCGTGGGGTCGGTCATGACTCGCTCCGGTTCGGTTGGAGAGCAACCTGACCTTTTGTCAGGAATACCTATCGACCGGAGTCTACGATTTTGCCCGCCTAAATCCCCTGCTACCAAAGTAGCGGGGCCCCGCTACCAAGGTAGCGGTGCCAAAGTACCAGGGAGAATCGGGAGGCGACGTGCGACATTTGGAACAGACGAAACGGCAGCCATCCCCGGAGGAGGGTGACCCCCATGGCGAACGTACCCGAGTTCTACATCGACGAGGACCTGTGCACCGAATGCGGGGACTGCATCAAGGCGATGCCCCTGGCATTCCGCAAGGTCGAGGACGAGGAAGTGGCCGAGGTCTACAACACGGCCGTGGATGAGTCCCAAAAGCCCAAGCTCGACAAGATCATCGCCGAGTGCCCCGGGCACGCCATTCTGTGGCGTAAAAAGTAGGTATACGCATGCCCGCGATCGATCTAAGGGAGCGAATCCGGACTTCGGTGCTGGACGTTCGGGGGGACGGCAAGGCCGGGGGCGGCCTCGTCCTCGCCTTCCAGAGCCTGGCCAACCTCATGCTCCGGGACTCCGGCCTGCACGTCCAGGAGTGGCCCTTCTTCAGCAGCGCCCGGCGCGGTGCGAACATCCGCTCCTTCCTCCGGGTCAGCGCCAAACCGATCCTCGCCGCCTGTGAGGTGACCCGACCGGCGCTCTCGGTCCTGATGGACGAGGGGGCGGCCCGGTCGGCCGACTTCACGCAGGGGGTGCCCCAGGGGGGGACGTTCGTCCTCAACACCCCGCACACCCCCGAAGAGTGCGCGCGGCATTATGGGCTGACCGGCCGCGTCGTGACGGTCGCCGGCGACGCGATCGGCTCCGAGCACCTGAAGCACGCGATCGGCAACGTCTCGATCTACGTCGCCGTCGCGCACGCGATCGGGGGCTTCGAGGAGGCGGCGATCGTCGAGTCCTTCCTCCAGACCCTGAAGAAGCGCCACGTGCCCGACTCGGTGGTGGAGCGGAACCGAGGCGCGCTCCGCGC
>DASQJL010000008.1 GCA_035631035.1 Candidatus Binatia bacterium
ATAATATAATGCATCAATCCTCCTGCATAAGAACATCCATAGTTGTATCTGAATGCAAATCCGTCCAGTATATCATCAATTAAGATCTTAGGCATTATCCTACCTTTTTCTGCCAGTGTGCGAAATGCCGAAACGCTTAAATTAGGTGAAGGCGTAGGATTGCTGGAAAAGAGGGTTGGGATGCACCCTGCCTGAGCGAACGCAGGAGGCGGGCTTCCGGTTGGCGCCGGGATCCCCAAGGAGCATCCCATGACGATGAGGGTATCTGCCGCCGACCGGACGCGCGAGCGTCTCGAGGCTCTGATCGACGGCCGGCTGGCGACGGCGCCGGAGCGCTCGGACCTGGTGCGGCTGGCCGCGAGGCTGATCCTGGAGGAGGCCTTGGAAGGCGAGGTCCGGGACCGGCTCGGGCGTGAGCGCTACCAGCGCGCCGGAGGCGAGCCGGCGGGCTACCGCAACGGGTACCGGACGGGCCGGATGAAGACGGCGGAGGGCATGGTCGAGTACGCCGCCCCGCAGGTGCGGGCCACGGCCGAGCCGTTCGCCTCGGCGATCCGGGCGGGCCTGACCGGCCGCACGGAGGCTCTGGAAGACCTCGCCATCGAGCTCTACGCGCGCGGGCTCTCCACCCGGGATATCGAGGCCACCTTCACCGACGGGGAGGGCCGCCGGCTCCTGAGCCGGGCGGCGGTGAGCGAGATCACCGAGCGGCTGTGGGAGGACTACGCCGCCTTCACCGGGCGCGACCTCGCCGAGCACAAGATCGTCTACCTCTACGTCGACGGCATCGCCGAGCGGCTGCGCGCCGGCCGGCCGCGCGAGGCGGTGATCGCCGCCTGGGGCATCGGCGAGGACGGCCGCAAGGTGCTGCTGCACCTGATGGCGGGCTCGAGGGAGGACACCGAGACGGTGCGCGCCTTCTTCCAGGACATGCGCGGCCGCGGGCTCGGCGATCCGCTGCTGGTCGTCTCGGACGGCGCGCCCGGCATCATCCGCGCCATCGAGGAGTGCTTCCCGCGCTCGGCCCGGCAGCGGTGCCTCGCCCACCGGATGAGGAACCTGGCCGCCAAGGTGCCGGTCGACCTTTGGCCGGAGTTCAAGGCGCGCGTCACCGCCTGCTACCAGGCGCCCTCACGGGCGATCGCCCGCGACCTCGCCGCCGGCATCAGGGCCGACTACGCCGCCACGGTGCCGAGCGCGGTGGCCTGCTTCGGGGACGATTTCGAGGCCTGCATCGCCCACCTGCGCCTGCCGGTGGCGCACCGTCGGGCGACCCGGACCACGAACCTCCTGGAACGGCTGTTCGTCGAGGAGCGCCGGCGGCTGAAGATCATCCCCAACGGCTTCGGCGAGAAGGCGGTCCTCAAGCTGATGTTCGCGGCGCTGATCCGGGCCGCCGATCGCTGGCGCGGCCTGCGCTTCGGCGAGTTCGAGCTCCGCCAGATCGCCGCCGTCCGCGAGGACCTCGGCGCCGAGTACGAGGCCACTATCACCCGCTCAGGCCAGCCATCCCAGCCCAGCTTTTCCAGCAGATCGGCGCCTTGACCGACGACGCGGGCTCGGCGACGAAGGGAGGGTCGAACTTCGCCGTGCGGGGGTTGCTCAGGACCCTGAAGGGCCGGGGGTCGGCGTCGGGGGCATACTTCTCGGCGAGCAGCTCATACCCGCCGAAGAAGGTTAGCCGGCCTTCCACGGATGGGTCGGCTC
>DASQJL010000009.1 GCA_035631035.1 Candidatus Binatia bacterium
TTACAACGAGTCGGGACTGGAGGGCTTAGCCGATCGGCCGCGCCGTAATGGCCCGCAGCCGCGGCTGTCGGCCGAGCAACAGGCCCAGGTGGCGGAATGGGTCGAGCAAGGGCCAGACCTTGAGCGGGACGGTGTGGTCCGCGGGCGCTGCGTCGATCTGCAGCGGCGGATCATGAAGGAGTTTGCCGTATCCTTGCACGAGCGCACGGTCGGCAAGCTGTTGCGCAAGCTGTCGTTCCGGCGGCTATCGGTGCGCCCGCAGCACCCGCAAACCAAGCCCGAGGAACAAGCGGTTTTCAGGGCAGCTTTGCCGATCTCATGACCGCCGCGCTGCCGCCCGAGGCGGCCGGCAAACCGGTGGAAGTATGGTTCACCGATGAAGCGCGTGTCGGGCAGCAAGGGACACTGACCCGGGTGTGGGCGAAGCGTGGCTCACGTCCCCGAGCCCCGCGCGACCGACGCTACGAGTGGGCCTATCTGTTTGGCGCGATCTGCCCGGAGCGCCGCACCGGTGCTGCCATCATCATGCCGGAAGTGAATATCGAGGCCATGAACGAGCACCTGGCCGAAATCAGCCGGCGCGTCTCGGTCGGTGCGATCGCATTGGTATCTGCTCATCCCCCATTGTGAGCGCGGGTTGGGATGCGCGACACGGCGCCATTGACGTGACCACGGGGGCCACGATTCAAGCTTTGGGTGACCCAGCTCCCCGACCTCAGTCGCCTGTCGCACGACGAGAAGGATGCCCTGATCCTGGCGCTGTGGGCGCAGGTTCAGTTGCTGACGGCGCGCGTGGCTGAGCTTGAAGCGAAGCTTGGCGTGCCACCGAAGACGCCGGACAATTCCAGCGTGCCGCCCTCGAAAGGGCACAAGCCGAACCAGGCGAAGAAGGCCAAGCGCAGTGGTCCGCGCCAGGGCAGCCTCGGTCGCACGGGCGGCGGACGGGCATTGGCCGCGAACCCGGACGAAGTGGTCACGGCGAAGCCGGTCCGGTGCGCGCATTGCCAAGCGGCCCTCGGCGCGACCGACCAGACGCTGCACGGCCGCTATGACAAGATCGAGTTGCCGAAGGTCGCCCCCGTGGTGACGCGAGTGGAGCACTACGCCGGGCAATGCCCCTCCTGCGGCGGCATCACGCTCGCGCCGTTGCCAGAGGGGCTGGAGCCAGGCACGCCGTTCAGCCTCAACATCGTGGCGCTGGCGATGTATCTGCGCTTCGTGCATGCCGTCAGCTACCGGCGACTGAGCCGTCTGCTGATCGAGCTGTTTGGCCTCGCCATCAGCGAGGGCGCGCTCGATGCCGCCTTTCGTCGGGGCAAGCCGGAGTTCGATGCCGATGTGGCCAATATCCTGGCCCGGTTGCGTCGCGCGCGCGTCATCTGCTCGGATGAAACCACCGTGCGTATCGACGGCCGCACCTGTTGGAACTGGGTGTTCCAGAACGACGAGGTGGTGATCCACGTGGTCCGCAAGAGTCGCGGCGCTTGTGTCGTCGCCGAGGTGCTGGGCGGACACCGTCCGGCGATCTGGGTTTCCGATCTCTACAGCGCCCAGCAAGGACATGCGGCGGACTGGCAGGTCTGCCTGGCTCACCAGCTGCGCGATTGCCAGTTCGCCATCGAGGCCGGGGATGCCGTCTTCGCCCCGCGGATGAAGGCGCTGCTGCTGCGCGCCGTGGTGATTGCCCGGCGCCGCGGCGATTTGGCCGAGAGCACACGGCGCGAATACCGCAG
>DASQJL010000010.1 GCA_035631035.1 Candidatus Binatia bacterium
GAAGGACGTCGCGCTGGCGAAGGAAGTCGAGGCCGTGCGGAAGAAGATGGGCGTACCGACGTAGCAGCGTACGGCGATGCCGCTCGTCTGCGTTGTACGAGGCCCTTCCAGCGACGCCGCCACTAATTAACATAAATATAAACTTGCGCCAGCGCAAGTGATTATGTCAACTCCACGTCAACGGTCGTCACCCTCTGCGAGCGAACCGGCGTTGACGCTCTCATCGAGTGCCCGAGCCCCCGGCAAGACGCGCGCTCCGATCTGCTAGAATCCGCCGCATGGGACTCTCACTGAAACCTCTGCTCTGCCCCCGCTCCATCGCCGTGATCGGCGCGTCGCGCCGGCGCGATTCGATCGGCGGGGCGGTTCTTCACAATCTGCTGCAGCGGCCCTTCCAGGGGCCGGTCTATCCCGTCAATCCCAGCGCCACGCACGTCCAGTCGGTCCCCGCCTATCCCTCGATCGAGAACGTTCCGGGGGAGGTGGACCTCGCGATCATCGTCGTCCCCGCGGCCGCGGTGCTCGCGGCGGCGGAGGCGTGCGGGAAGAAGGGGGTGAAGGCCCTGGTCGTGATCTCGGCGGGGTTCAAGGAGATCGGCGGGGACGGCATCGCGCTCGAGCAGGAGCTGCGCGCCATCGTGAAGCGCCATGGGATGCGCCTCGTGGGGCCGAACTGCCTCGGCATCCTGAACACCGATCCCAACGTGAACATGAACGCCACCTTCGCGCCGGTCCAGCCGCCGCCGGGGCGGATCGCCTTCTCGTCCCAGAGCGGCGCCTTGGGGCTCGCGATCCTCGACTACGCGCGAGCGCTCAACCTGGGCATCTCCCACTTCGTGAGCGTGGGGAACAAGGCCGACGTCTCGGGGAACGACCTGCTGGAATTCTGGGAGCAGGATCCCGGCACCGACCTCGTCCTTTTCTATCTGGAATCGTTCGGCAACCCCGGCAAGTTCACGCAGATCGCCCGCCGCGTCGCGCGCACCAAGCCGATCGTCGCCGTGAAGAGCGGCCGCACCGTCAGCGGATCGCGCGCCGCGTCGTCGCATACCGGGGCGCTCGCGGGATCGGACGCCGCCGTCGAGGCGCTCTTCCGCCAGAGCGGCGTGATCCGCACGGACACCATCGAGGAGCTGTTCGACACGGCGCTCCTCCTGGGCTCGCAGCCGATTCCAACCGGGCCGCGCGTGGCGATCCTCACGAACGCGGGCGGTCCGGGCATCATGGCGGCCGACGCCTGCGAGAGCGCGGGCCTCCAGCTTCCCGCGCTCGATGCCAAGACCGTGAAGGGGCTGAAGGCGTTCCTGCCCCCCGAGGCGAGCACGCGAAACCCGGTCGACATGATCGCTTCGGCCGTGGCCGAGTCGTTCGAGAAGTCGCTCCGGCTCCTCGTGGCGGATAAGAACGTGGACGCGGTGATCGTGATCTTCGTTCCTCCGCTGGTGACCGGCGCCCAGGACGTGGCCCGCGCGATCCTCGCGGGAGCGGCCGGGAGCCCCAAGCCGGTCCTCTCCTGTTTCATGGGGTCCCACGGCGTGCCGGAGAGCCTGGTCTCGTTGAACGAAGGCCATATCCCGTCCTACAGCTTCCCCGAGGCGGCCGCGCGCACGCTGGCGCGCGTGGCGCGCTACGGCCAGTGGCGCCGCGCGCGCGCCGGGGTCGTGCCCGCGCTATCGGGCGTGGATCGCGCGAAGGCGCGGGCCGCGATCGAGGCGTCCGAGGCCGGCGCATGGATGTCGGCGCCGATCCTGGCCGACCTGCTCCAGGCCTACGGGATCCGCACGAATCCGCTCCGCGTGGCCGCGACGCGCGGCGAGGCCGCCGGGATGGCGAAGGCGGTCGGGTTCCCGGCGGCCCTCAAGCTTCGTTCGCCGGACGTCGTCCACAAGAGCGACGTGGGGGGCGTGAAGCTGCGGATCCAGAGCGAGGAGGAGGCCGCCCGCGCGTACGACGAGATCGCCCGGGCACTCCGGGAGCACGACCCCAAGGCGCGCTTCGAGGGGGTCACCGTCGAGCGGATGGTGGACGGCGGCGTGGAGACGATCGTGGGCATGACGCGCGATCCCTCCTTCGGCCCGGTCGTGCTGTTCGGCCTGGGCGGCGTCACGGTGGAATTGCTCCGCGACGTGTCGCTGCGGGTGGCGCCGCTCACCGACACGGACGCCGACGAGATGCTCCGCGAGATCCGCGGCTTCCAGCTGCTGGAGGGTTATCGCGGCGCGCCGCCCGTAAATCAGGCCTCGCTGCGCGACGTCC
>DASQJL010000011.1 GCA_035631035.1 Candidatus Binatia bacterium
ATCCCGATTGGCGCGAAGCGCTTCGGCCAGCCCCCGGGAACCCGAGCTGGCCGAGGGAGCCACGACGAACGCGATTCGCGTCCCCGAACCTGCCTGCGTTCCGGCCGCGGCTTGGATCCCGGCCACGACTTCCGCGCCAGCCACGGCGGCTCCGAGCGCCAACCGCTCGGCCCCCTCGACGGCTGCCGGCTCCACCCCGGCCGACTCCGCATGCCACGTCTGGAAGAGGGTCACAGCGGGCGGGATGCCGCCCCGAGAAAGGAGCAGGAACACGGGAGCAACTCCCGCCGATTCAATGTATTCCAGGCCGAGACGGTCCGCGGCGGCGCGCAGGTAGCGTCCCGCCTCGCGCGCCGTCAATCCCGGGAGGGTCTCCCGTGGCATCGTCAGAAGTGACTGCAATAGCGTCAGTTGCGCCTTGACGTCCAGGGCACTTCGGGGCGTTTCGCTCGAATTCACCCAGCCTCCCTCGTTCCGTTCGGGGAAAGGGCATCATAGCGGCTCCCCATTCCCTTGAAACAATGGGATTTGTACTTGACAGCCCCAGGGCCCGGCCGGAGGATCGTGGGCGGTCGGCGACTTGGCCCCCGCCAATGCCGTCGTGTTACAACGTGGGGAGGGGAGGAATGCGGGAGATGGAAGTCAACTTTCCCGAGTGCCGCAAGTGTTCGACCGGAGTCCTGATCCCACTTTCGGACTACGGACGGGATGGCGCCCCGATCACCTACAAGGCTTGGGTCTGCACCAATCCCACCTGCGGCTTCAACGTCCGCATCGACAACGGTGAGATCAGCCTCGGCCGAACCGTAGGTCCATCCACCAAGTAAACGCGCCGCTTCCCGGTTTCGCGACGGTCGAGGGCTATGATCCAGGCCATCATCTTCGATCTGGACAACACCCTGACCGACTTCATGAAGATGAAGCGCGCGGCGATCGACGCGGCCGTGGACGGGATGATCGACGCCGGGCTCAAGCTGACCCACGCCGAGATCTCCGAGAAGATCTACAACGTCTACGACCGCGAGGGGATCGAGTACCAGCAGGTCTTCGATCTCTTCCTCAAGGAAGAGCTGGACCGGATCGACTACAAGATCCTCACCAGCGCCATCGTCGCCTACCGCCGCGCCCGCGACTCCTACCTGGTCCTCTACCCGCACGTGAACCTGACCCTGATGGAGCTGGCCCGCCGCGGGCTCCGCCTCGCCGTCGTCTCCGACGCGCCGCGCTTCCAGGCCTGGCTGCGCCTGGCCCATCTCCAGCTCCAGCACGTCTTCGAGCCGGTGGTCGCGTTCGAGGACACCGGCGAGCGGAAGCCCTCGCCCAAGCCGTTCCAGCGCGCGCTCGAGATCCTCGGCATCGGACCCGACGAGGCGATCATGATCGGGGACTGGCCCGAGCGCGACGTGGTCGGGGCCAAGAAGGCGGGGATCCGAACGGCCTTCGCCCGCTATGGGGACACCTTCGACACCCGCGAGTCGGGGGCCGACTACGACCTGAACGACATCCACGAGCTGGTGGAGATCGTGGACCGCCTGAACGGAGCCGACTAGCCGCCGCATGGTGAGCGTCGGGGTGGACATCGTGGAGGTGGAGCGGATCCGCCGGGCGATCGGACGGTGGGGCCCGCTGTTCCTGGAAAAGGTCTTCACCCCGGCCGAGATCGCCTACTGCCGCGGGAAGGCGCGCGAGGCCGAGTCGTTCGCCGTGCGCTTTGCCGCGAAGGAAGCCTTCGCCAAGGCGCTCAAGGTGGGGAAGGCGTCGGTCTGGCAGGAGGTGGAGGTGGTCCGGAGCGAATCGCCGCGCCCCGCGCTGGCCCTGGCCGGAACCGCGCTCGCCCTCGCCGGGTCCCGCCGCGTCGACGTCTCCCTCTCGCACATCCCGACCTATGCCGTCGCCGTGGTCCTGGTGGAGGACTGATGCGCCTTCCGCCGCTCGAGTCGCGCGCGGTCACGGCCGAGCAGATGGCGGCCCTCGACCGCGCCACGATCCAGGGCCGCGGGGTACCCTCGCTCGCGTTGATGGAGCGCGCGGGCCGCGAGGCGGCGAAACGGATCGCGTCGTGGTGGCGGAGCGACGGCGCAGCGCTCTACGGGACCGCCCCGGGCGCGGCAGGGGCGTCGCGGCCCGCCGGCGCTCCGGCACGCGGCAAAGCCGGAGCGCGGAAGCCCGCGGCGCGCCGGGCTCCGGCGGGCGGGAATGTCCTGATTCTCTGCGGGCGCGGCAACAACGGCGGCGACGGCTTCGTCGCGGCCCGGTATCTCAAGGGGCTCGGCTTCACCGTGCGCGCCGCGGTCGCGGCCGAAGAGGGCTCCCTCTCGCCCGACGCGCGGACCAACGCCGACGCCTGCGCGCGGGCGCGCATCCCGATCACCTTCCTTCCCGATCCCCGGGGATGGGGGCCCGGAAGCGAGGTGGCGCTCGCCGCCCGCAACACGGCCTTCCTCGTGGACGCCCTGCTCGGCACCGGGTCGACCGGCGCGCCGCGGGGAGCGATCGGGGCGGCGATCGAGATGGCCGACGGCTCGGGGCGGCCGGTCGCCTCGATCGACCTCCCCTCGGGGGTGGACGGCTCCACCGGCTACGCCGAGGAGCCCTCGATCCGGGCGGCGCTCACGGTCACGCTGGCCGTCGTGAAGACGGGGCTCATGCTGGAGCCGGGACGAAGCCACGCGGGCCGGGTCGAGACCGTGGACATCGGGATCCCGCCCGACCTCGTCGCCGAGCAGCCCGCCTCGCTCCTCATGGCCGACGCGGGCTGGGCGCGGTCGCTCCTGCCGCGCCGCCCGGCCGACGCGCACAAGGGCTCCATGGGGCGCGTGCTCCTCATCGGCGGGAGCGGCGGGATGATGGGCGCGGTGGCGATGGCCTCCGAATCGGTGCTTCGCGCCGGCGCCGGGTACGCCGTCGCGGCCGTGCCGCGCTCCTGCGTCGATGTGCTGGAGTCGCGGGTCCCGGCGGTCGTGAAGCGCGGGATGCCGGAGACGCCGGCCCGCGCGCTCGCGCTCGACGCGCTCGACCCCATCCTGAACGAGGCGCTCCACGCCGACGTGATGCTGATCGGACCTGGCGCCTCGCGCGATCCGGAGACCGCCGAGCTGGTGCGGGCCCTGGTGGAACGGGTCGAGTGCCCGATCCTGCTCGACGCCGACGGCCTGAACGCTTTCGAGGGGCGACCGCTCCGCCGCCTGCACGCACCGCTCCTGGTTTCGCCCCACTACGGCGAGGCGGCCCGGCTCACCGGGCGGCTCATCGCCGAGGTGGCGCGCGATCCCATGGGATGGGCGCGCCGCTTCTCGGCGCAGAGCAACGCCATCGTGTGCCTCAAGTCCACGCCGATGCTGACGGCGGCTCCGGCCGAGCCTTTGATCCTGAACGCGAGCGGCAACCCCGGCATGGCCACGGCGGGGGCGGGGGACGCCCTCTCCGGCGTCATCTCGGGGCTCTTGGCACAGGGGATGGATCCGTCCGAAGCGGCCGCGGTGGGATGCTTCGTCCACGGGCTCGCCGGCGACGTGGCGGCCCGGCGGAAGGGCATGCGCGGGATGATCGCCACCGACATCGTCGAGGCGATCCCGGCGGCGCTGGTCGCGCTGGAAGTCGGCGCGATCGAGGAGTCGGAGGCGCGATGACCGCAGGCTTCCGGCCCGCTAGCGAGGCGGCGCCATGAACCCCAAGGGTCCCGGGCGCGACGATCCCGACGGCCGCCGGCGCGGCGCCGGACCGAGCGCCGAGCGCTCCGCGGCCTCACGGAACCGCGCGGTGCGGATCGCGCTGGCCCACGACCTGGTGCGGGCCGGGCGGATTCTCGACCGCCGCGGGATGATCGCCGCCAGCGAAGGCAACCTGAGCGCGAGGATGTCCGTGGATCGCGTGCTGATCACGCGGCGCGGAAAGCGCAAGGGGGACCTCACCCCGCGCGACTTCGTGGAGCTCACGCTGATGGAGCCGCGCGATTCCGTAGCCCGCGGCGTCGCCTCGACCGAGCACCGCGTCCATCTCGTCGCCTATGCGGTGCGGCGCGACGTCGAGGCGATCGTGCACGCGCATCCGGTGGCCCTCACCGCGTTCGCGCTGCGCGGGCACGCTCCCGACTTCTCGCGCATCGACGAGGCGCGCGCCATCCTGGGGCAGGTCGGATTCGTGCGCTACCACGCCTCGGGAAGCGACGACCTGGCCGAGGCGGTCGGGCTCGCGCTCGATCCGCCGGGGGTCCTCGCGCCGGCGGTGCTGGTGCTGCAGAACCACGGGGCGATCTCGGTGGGGTCGAACGTGGAGGAGGCGGTCTCGCGGATGGAGATCGCGGAGCATCTCGCGGCGGCGATGCTCCTGGCCGAGCGGCGCTGAGCCGGCGCGGCCCCGTCCGCGACCCGCCGCGCTACTCCCCGATGATCTTGATCAGCACCCGCTTGGCCCGCCGCCCGTCGAACTCGCCGTAGAAGATCTGCTCCCACGGCCCGAAGTCGAGCTTCCCCTTCGTCACCGCCACGACCACCTCCCGCCCCATCACCTGGCGCTTCAGATGGGCGTCGGCGTTGTCCTCGCCGGTGCGGTTGTGTCGGTAGCGCGCGGGGCTCGCGTCGAAGGGGGCCAGGTCCTCGAGCCACTTCTTGTAGTCGGCGTGCAGCCCGGACTCGTCGTCGTTGATGAACACGCTCGCCGTGATGTGCATCGCGTTCACCAGGCAGAGTCCCTCGGCGATCCCGCTCTCCTGAAGCGCGGCCTCCACCTCGGGGGTGATGTTCACGAACTCCATGCGGGCCGGGATCTCGAAGGTGAGGGTCTTTCGGAAATGCCGCATGGCGGCATTCTACGCCAGAGGCAGATCCAGGCTGAAGGCCGAGCCCGCGCCCGCCCGGCTCGCGGCCGTCAGCGTCCCGTCCATCCGCTCGGCCAGCTGCTTCGCCATGGCAAGCCCCAGGCCCATGCCGCCGACGCGTCGCGTCGCGGACCCGTCCACCTGGCTGAACGACTCGAACAGCGTGCTCATGTGGTCGGGAGCGATGCCGGGGCCGTCGTCCTTGACGGTGATCCGCGCCCAGCTCCGGCCGCCACGCTCCGCGCGGCTCACCTCGATCCCGATGCGGGAGCCCTCCGGCGTGAACTTGACGGCGTTGTCCACCAGCGCGTCGACGATCTGGAGCAGGCGCTGGCGGTCGAAGCGGACCGGCGGCAGGTCGGGCTCGGCGAGGAAGGCGAGCTCCCGAAGGCCCTGCGTGACGCCGGGCAGCCGCTCCTCGTAGTAGCGCCGCAGCGGTTCGATGACGTCCGCGGACTCCAGATGCAGCTCGATCCCGTTCCGCCGCAGCTCGGAGAAATCGAGCAGCTTCTCCAGCGCGCCCTTGAGATTCTGCGCCTCGCCGAGCGCCGCGTTCAGGAACTCGGCGGACTCGGGGGCCGGCTTCTCGGTCTCGATCACGATCTGCAGCGAGGCGATCACGACGGTCAACGGGGTGCGCAGCTCATGATTCACGTTGCTCAGGAACTCCGATTTCAGGCGGTCCAGCTCCATCAGATTTTCGTTGGCGAGGCGAAGCTGCCGGTTGTTCTCCAGGAGCCGGTTGTAGAGCTTGGTGTTGTGGAGCGCGACGCCGACCATGCCGAGCGAGGTCTGCAGCCCCTGCAGCTCCACGGGACCGTAGCTCCCCGCGCCGAGGCGAGGCCCGATCGCCAGAAATCCGAGGACCTCGCCCCGCGTGAGGATGGGCGCAAAAAGCTCGATCGACTCGCGTCGCGCCAGGAGTGCGGCGGCGCGCGCCGGCTCGTCCGTCATCTCCCCGGCCGGCACGATACGCGGCTCCCGCGTGAAGCGCTCGAGCAGCCAGCCTCCGCAGACGCTGCCCAGTGCGGCGGCGGTCCGCCGGTCCATGCCGTGACTGCGGAGCAGCACCGGCGCCGAGCGCCCGTGCTCGGAGATCAGCCAGAGCGCGGCACGCGCGGTTCCGAGCTGCCCCATGAGATTGAAGAGGACCAGGTCGGCGACCCCATAGAGGTCGAGCGAGATCGTCAGCTCCTGGCTGAGCTCCGAGAGCGCGAGCAGCTCGTGCTCCCGGCGCGCGACCAGGCGCAGGGCGTGGCCCGTCGCGTCGGGCTCCGGCGGAGCCGTCACCGGGCGCCCCGGCGCTGCCGTCACCGGGGGCTCCGGCGCTTCCGGCAACGAGGTCTCGGTCGGACGCGGAACGAAGGGGTCAGGAGTCGAGGGCATGAAGCGCTTCTTCTTCGGAGCCGTCGATCGGAAGGAAGGGCTCGAGGTTGAGCAGATGGATGACCGAGGTCACGGCCGCCGACGGCGAGGCGATCCGCACCCGGGTGTCGCCCTGACGGAACTCCTCGGCCAGGCTGAGGAGCGATCCCAGCCCGCTCGAGGCCATGAAGGTGATCCCGGAGAGGTCCAGCACGAGGTTCAGGTTTCGCGCGCGGACCCGCGATCCCACTTCGAGCAGGTGGGTCGCGCTCCGCGCGTCGAGACGGCCGCGCACCCGCAGCAGCACCGCGCGCCCGCGCGTCTCCTCCTGGATCCCAAAGCTATCCGGCATGGGTCGCCTCCTCCGCTGCCCTGGCGCCGAAGCACATCCAGGTGATGTTGCCCGCGGCCGTGGATGGGGTGTAGACGACGCGGCGCATCGTCCGATGGATGATCTCGAGACCCAGACCGCGCCCGCGCCGCCGCACGCGCGGATCGTTGAAGTCCTGGGACTTCCAGTGGTTCGCGCTGAACGGCGTTCCCTGATCCCGGATCAGGAACCAGCCGTCCCGCAGGTGTCGCGCGGCCGTCTCCGGAGCCGGCCGCTCCATCGCCCCGCGCGCCCCATTCCCCTTGGGCGGCAGCCACCAGATCTCGTACTCGCGACGGGCATCGTGGCCATAGCCGTGCTCGGCCACGTTCGCGCACACCTCGTACAGCGTGCTCGTGAGCAGGTCGCGCTCCGGCGCGGGGAGGGCGTCGAGGGCCGGATTCGAACGGATCCAATCGCGGATCGGCTCGAGAGGATCGGAGCGGCCATCCAGCACCAGGCTCGTCCCGCGGCCCCGGGCTTCCTCGTATTGCGCGAGCGCCGCGTGCTCGGGGTCGTGATGGAGCACCACGATCGTCTCGTCGTCCAGACGCGACCCGTCGCCCGACCAGCGGGTGAGTCGCTCGAAGAGGCCGTCGATCACCCCGCGCGGGCCGCCGGAAGCCGTCTCGCGCAGCGCGGTCATCATCCGATCGTGCCCGAACTGCTCGCCCCCCTCGACGTCGAAGGCCTCGCTCACCCCGTCGGTGAACTGCAGGAGGGTGTCCCCGGGCTCGAGGACGAGGGTCTGATCCTCCAGGGTCGCGCGAATGGCGCCGCCCCGGATCGCGCCGAGCGGGATTCCACGGGTCCTCAGACTCTCGACGGTGCCGGTCGAGCGGCGGTACACCAACGTGGGATTGTGGCCCGCCGAGGCGTACGTCAGCCCGCCCGTGCGCGGGTCGAGGATTCCGTAGAACATCGTGACGAAGCTTCCCCGTCGCAGCGTGGCACCGAGACGCTCGTCGAGCGCCGCGAGGAGTGCCGCGGGAGAACCCGCCACCCCGCGGTCGGCGCGGAGGAGGGCACAGAGCATCGACATGATCAGGCAACCGGCGAGCCCCTTGCCCGAAACGTCCGCCACGGCGAGGCCGATGCGGCCGTCGGGAAGCGGGAAATAGTCGTAGTAGTCGCCTCCCACCTCGGCGGCCGCCCGCTGGGAACCCTCGATGACAAAGGCCCCCTCGACGATGCGGTCCGAGGGCAGGATCGAGCCTTGGATCTCGCGCGCCAGCTCCATCTCGCGGGCCAGCCGCTCCCGCTCCACCATCTCCGCCTGGGCGCGCTTCAGCTCGGCGGCCATGTCGTTGATGGCGCGGGCCAGGAGCCCCAGCTCGGTCCCGTCCCGGATCGAAACCGGGGTGTCGAGGTCGCCGCCGGCAATCCGTCGGATACCGTCCCGCAGGACCGACACCGGACGGAGCACGTGCGAAAGAATCAGGAAGGAGGCGGTGAGACCGACCAGGAGCGAGATCGCCAGGATCAGCGATTGCTGCCGTCGCGCCCGCTCGATCACGGCATCCACGTAGCTCGTGCGCATCGCGACGACGACGTGCCCCAGCCGCTTGCCCGAGGGGTGCAGGATCGGCACCGACGCGACCAGCTCGCGATCGCTCCGGCGCAGCGTCTCGCCGGCTGCACGCGGCGGTCCGTCCAGGACGGGGCGCAGGCCCGAGGGCTCCGCGAAGCGCGTGCCCAGCCGGTGGGGATCGGCGTGCCCCTGGATGATCCCCGCATAGTCCACCACCACGGCGTAGGACAGCTCCGGCTGCTTCGCGAGCTTCTCCTTGAGCAGCGGATGCAGCGTGAGCTCCGGGAAATCGCTGAGCAGGACTCCGGAGCTCGTGAGCGCCAGGTTCCGCGCCTCCAGGAGCAAGCGGCTCGTCAGCTCCGACGTGAGCGCCCGGCGCGCGTTCCGCTCCGCGACGGCGCCCACGCTGAGCACGACGGCCGCGGTCAGCCCGACGGCCACCAGCGTGACGATCCAGCGGATGCCGAGGACCCGCTCGCCGCGCCCCCTCACGGCGCGTCTCCCGCCATCTCGCGCGAGCGTTCGAGCTGCTGCTGGGCGCGGGTCAGGTATCCCTTGGCGCGCGGGTCGTTCGGATCGACGGCCAGCGCCCGCTCCCAGTGCGCGATCGCATCGTCGAGCCGGCCGGCGGCGTAGGCGTCCAGGCCCTGGATCAGGTACTCCCGCTTCAGGTAGTCCCCGACGCGCTGGTAGCTCGGGTCGGCGGACCAGACGAGCTCGAAATAGCGGAGGGCGTCCGCGGAGCGCTTCTGCGCCAGGGCCGCGAGGCCGCGCCGGTACAGGTCGCGGAGGTCGCCCTGGCTGAGGCGGGACTCGGGGGCGGGCGCCGGCGCCGTGCGGGCCGGAGTCGGGCGCGGCGGGTCGGGTGTCCGGGCGGCGGCGACCTGGCGCGCGCGCTCCAGCGCCGCGTCGGCGGAGGCGAGCCCATCGGCGTCGGGATCCAGGTCGCGGGCTTCCTGGAGCTGCGACGCCGCGGCGTCCAGGCGACGGTCGGCCAGGCTGCGCCGCGCCTCGCGGACCAGGGCCTGCGCGCGGCGCGACAGGGCGGCCTGCGTCCGGCGCAGCATCGCGCGCGCGTCCTCGTCGTTGGGCGTTTCCTCGAGGATCGCCGCGAAGCCGCTCCGCGCGGCGGCGAGGTGGTCCGACGCGAAGGCGTCCATCGCGTCGGCGAAGGCCTTCCGGATCTCCGCGGAGCGGGCGGCGCGGCGGTCGCTCTCGGCCCGGCAGCGCCCCTGGGCGACGCGCGCGTCGGGATCCTGCGGGCGCTTTTCGAGGATGCGTCCGTAGGCGACCGCGGCCTCCGCCAGGTTCCCCTCGCGCTCCAGCTTCGCTCCGTGCTCGCGAAGGCAGCGGATCTCCAGATCGCCCGCCTCGGCGTTGTCGGGATCGAGGGTATGGATGGTGGCGAGCGCCTCGAGCGCGTCCGGGTAGGCCGCCGCCGCGCGCGACTCCTCCGCTCGCGCCAGCAGCGCTTGGATCTTCTCTCCCTGCGCCCTCTGGAACGTCTCGGCCAGCCGCGCCTGGAGCTTCTCGTCTTCGGCGCGCAGCGCCGCGTCGCGGCGCTCGGCCGTCGTGGGGCCGAAGGCGTACGCCAGCCCCAGCCGGTGGATCGATTCGTAGGGCCGGTCCTCGAAAGCGTAGTCCAGCGCGATCCCACGCACGCGGAATCCCGCCCCGGCGGTGAGGGCGTCCCCGTTCATTCCGGCGCGCACGGACAGGTAGGGCCGCGGCGCGTACTCGGCGCCTGCGTGGACCTTCGCCCGCGCTCCGCCTCCGGTCTCGAGGTCCAGCGTGGCGAGGCCGAACGGGGTGCGGTACGCGAAGCCCATCCGCCGGGTGCCGGGGTCGCGCACCGATTCCTGGTCCAGCCGGATCGAGGGCTGCACCAGGTTCCGAAGACCCAGTCCCCAGGTGATCTGGGACGCCCACCGCGAGGGCACGCGCAGCGCGAGCAAGGGGTAGACCGTGACTCCGAGATCCGCTCCCAGCCCGCTGCCGCTGCGCCCCGCGAGCGACTGCCGCTGCATCTTGACCGCGCCACCCACTCCGACCACCGCTCCGAACGTGCGTCCGTAGGCCACCGAGACCTCGCTCTCGGAGCTCGACAGATCGTTCCCGGTGGACACGTTCCGCTCGTCGCGTCCGTCGATCCCATCCGTCCCGAAGCGCCGGAACGAGACGCTGGCCGTCCCGAGACGCCAGCTGGGCAGCGCGAAGGCGACCCAGTCCTCCCGGAAGCCCAGGTCGTAGGAAACGGTGCTGACCGAGGCTTCGCCCCGGGGCACCCAGCCGAGCCCGCCCGGATTCCACGTCGCGATCGCGGCGTCGCCGGGCACCGCGACGAAGGCTCCCCCGAGCGCCGTGCCGCGGCTTCCGGCCGGCGCGCTGAAGGGGGAGCGCGTCCCCGCGTCGTTTCCGTCGGCGCGGGCGTGCCCGGCAGGCACCGCCAGGAGCGCGCCGGAGATCAGCACGACCATCCCGCGCCGGGTCATCGCAGCACCGCCACTTTGCGCCGGGCGCGGTCGGTCGACCCGTCGGCGTACTTCACGATCAGCTCGGCCACGTAGACGCCGTTCCGGACCACGTCGCCGCGCCCGTTCCGCCCGTCCCACCCGTCGGCCTGGTGCAGACCGGACCCGCGCGGCGCGCGATCGAGCAGCGTAGCGACTCCCTCTCCGGACGGCGTCCAGATGCGAAGGGTGACGTCGGCGGGCGCGGCCAGGTAGTAGACGAACGAGGTGGCTTCGCGGCCGGCCGCGAACGGATTCGGGAAGTTGCCCCAGCTGGCGGCCAGGCTCGCGGGCGTGAAGGAGCCCGACTCGGTCCAGAAGGGGAACGCGGCGCCCGCTTCGGGCGAGACCTGCACGGTCAGGAGCGCGCTGCCCGGCTGGACGACGCCGATTCCCGTCGCATCGATGCCGATCCGGAAGGAAGCGGCCGTGGGAGCCGGCTGCGGCACGACCCGGATCTCGATCGAGACGTTCCGGCCGGCGTCGATGTCGAGCGGCGACGCGGCGGCGAGGGTGGCCTCGGTCGAGTCCGCGGCGAGGGAGTCGCTTTGCGCCCAGAGCGCCCCGTTCACGTAGGCCAGGACCGATCGCGCGGCCGCGCCGAGGGGGATCGCGCGGAACTTCGGATCGGCGGCGCGCAGGCGGAGGCGATCGACGCGAATCGATCCCGAGCCGGCCGATGCGCCGTTTCGGAGGGTGAGAACGCCCGTGACGACCTCCCGGCCGTCCGCCGCGAGCGCCGCCGGCATGCGGTCGAGGAGCCCGGCGAACAGGTCGCGCGCCGGCGAAGCGATGTGCGTGAGCCCCGACACCAGCGGGAAATCGACTCCCGGCTCCGGCACCGCGCGCACCGGTTGTCCCGAGTTGGCGTCGTCCGCCACGATTCCCGAGCCGCCGATCGCGAGCTCGAGAAAGGAGGCCGGCGCCGAGGGGCTCAGGTCGGCCACCAGCGTGAAGGAGGCGCTGTCGCCCGGCTCGAGCCAAGCGCCGGCGACCGGCACCGGGATCGGAACGGACGTGACGGGCAGGCTCGTCACGTTCGCGACCTCCACGCCGTCGCGAAGGAGCCGGACGCGATCGAGGAAGAGGTCGGGGACCCGCGCGCCGCGCGTCTCGTCCCGGACCTGCACGAGCAGGGTGTCCAGCCGGATCGGTCCCGTCCCCGGGAGGCCCGGATGCCGAAGCACGAGGCGAAGCGCCGGAAGATCGCGCTCTCCGGCGACGGCGGCCGCCGGGAAGAGCGAGGAGCCGCCGGCGAGGACGTCCCGGGCCGGCGCCTCGACCCGAACGGGCGTGCCCCACGCCGTGCCGCCGGCGTAGGTGACCGCGACCGAATCGCGCGAGTTGGCGTCCTGAGCCGCGAAGGCCGCCGGCGGCTGGAGGACCAGCCGGAAGGCCCCCACGCGCGCGGTGTCGGCCACGTCGCCGGACGCCAGGAGGTCGACCGGAGTCCCCGCAGGGACGGCGAGCGGAGGGCTGAGCACCAGGGTCACGTGGGGACCCGAGCCGACCGGCACCGCCTGCGTCGCGAAGGTCTGGAAGCCGGCGCGCAGCACGACGCGCCTCAGGAATGACGCCGCCTGCGGGACGGGCACGCCGGCCGTGTCGGCGACCGTCACGCCGACCTGGGTCACCTGCACGTCCGACGTGATCCCGGGCACGCCGGCGTTGTCGAGGCGGAACGTCCCGAGCGGAACGTCGGCGCTCCCCACGGCGACCCGCGCGGCCGGGCCGCCGAGCGCCGCGACCTCGAGCCCGACGGCGTCGGCGACGATGCGGGCGAGCCCCGAGGCGACCGGGAAGGCGCCTCCCTCGCGCCGCACCGTGACCGGCGCTCCGCTGGTCGCGTCTTCCGCCAGGATCTCGGTGCTGTCGGCGACCACCACGCGGAACGCGGGCACGGTCGTCGAATCGGAGACGTCCACGCGCACGCTGATCGTCACCGGCTCCTGGGCCGTGACGCGAAGCGGGGACGCCAGCGTGAGATTCATCTCGGAGCCCGAGGTCTCGAGGGACGACCGGCTCAGGTACACGTTCGTCCCCTCGTTCACGCTCACGTGCGCGAGAAGCGCCGCCGGCACGACGCCCGCGCCGCTCTCATCCTGCAGGTGCAGTCGGAACGAGCGGATCCGGATGTCCGAGGCGCCCGCGCCGCCGCCGTTCGTGAGGGTGAGGCTGAAGGGCACGACGCCGGTCTGGCCGCGCGTGACGTTGAAGGGCATCGACTGGACGGGGAACAGCGCGAGGTCCGCCGCCGCGAGGTAGACGCGATGCACGTTGGACGCGGTCTCCACCGCGCGCCGGGTGAGCCCGGTCTCGAGGCCGGTTCCCTGGGCGCCGCCCGCGAACTGGACCGAGCCCGCGCCCGTCGAGTGGTAGGTCCAGAGGAAGGTGTCCACGGCGGCCGGGGCCAGATCGGCCGCCGAGCCCGGCCCCGCGTCCAGGACGGTCGGCGCCGTCCCGGTGGTCTGGAGCGGGCCCGGCAGCACCCCCGTCACGGTTTCCGCCCCGACGTTGCGCACGATCATCCGCACCGTGATCGGCTGCCCCACGGTGCTCGCGGCGCTGGCGGTTTCGATCGTGGCCAGGAGCGGCGACGTGCTCACGAGAATCGGCTGCTCGTTGTCGACCGGCATGTCGAGCGGCCCGTCGTTCCCGGTGTCCATCTGGACCCCGCCGAACGGGATTCCCAGGCGGACCGTGACGGAATCCCGCGCGCCGGCGCCGGTCCGGAGCGAAACGAAGAGACGCCGACCGGCTCCTCCGACCGGCTCGCTCAGGAAGGGACTCCGCCAGATCTGCGCGCTGGAATCGGGAACCATGAGCCCCAGGTCGGCGTCGTCGCCGCCGCCCGCCGAGAAGACTCCGTCGCCGCCGTCTCCCCACAGCCTCAGCTCGGCGATGTCGGAGCCGGGCGCCGCCGAACCCAGGTTCACGACGGCCAGGTTCCGCAGCGTGTCCGTCTCGTACCCGTTCCAGGGCACGACCACGTTCATCGCGAGCGTCGGCCCGTCCCCCGGGCCCACGGTGACCCCGGGCGCGCCGATGTTCGTGAGCTGTGCCGCCGTCAGCCCGTCCACGGTCGCGCGGGCGCGCGAGTCGATCGGCCAGGCGGCCGTGATGGTGGTCGCTTCCTTGAAGCCGAGATCCAGCGGGCCGGCCACCTTGGCCGAGAGCAGGTCGCCGTCCCTGGCGCCGCTTCGGGCGACGTCGGCGACCAGGAAGAGGTGCACGGCGCGCCCCGGCGGGATGGCGGTCGAGAGGCCGCCGAACACCGCGCGTCCTCCCGTGAAGAATGAGGTGCCGAGCGGCGGATCCACGGCGGGGTCGCCCACCTGTCCGTCGCCGTCGCCGTCCAGCCGCAGCGTGGCCGACTCGATCTCCCCGTCGCGCTCGGCCACCCCTCCCGGTCCGATCGTGGCGTTCGTGAACGCGACGCTCGTCAGGGTCCGCGGGTCGGCGTAGCTGTTCGTGAGAACGAAGTGGTGGAGGAGAACGCGGCGGTCACCCGGGTGCACCGACGTCGATTCCACGTCGGCCGCGGTCACCGTCACGCGGTCCACGGTGCTGACCGCGCGCTCCGCGAGGCTGCGTACGACCCGGTCGCGCGGCCCACTGTTGCCGCTCTGCACGCCGATGCCGGCGTCCAGCCCCGAGGGGATTCCGAGCTGGACGGTGCGGCCCTGGCGCGCGAGATCCGCGAGGTCGACCGTGACGAACAGGCGCAGTCCCCCGAGCGGGATCGTCTCGGCGAGCCCCGTGCGCTGCCAGCGGTCGCCGGTGTTCACCAGATCGCCGAGGAGCCTGTCGCGCGTGGCGTCGAACGTGCTGTCGCCGTCGTCCGCCCACGCCCGCAGCCGGGTGATGTCGGTGGCTGTCTCGGCCGTGCCGAAGTTCACGACGGCGAGCTTCTGGAGCAGGTCGGCCCGATACCCGTTCGGCGGCACGATGAACTCGAGCGCCGGGTTGTTGGACGATCCCGCGAGAAGGTTCCCCGTGGGGCCGGGAAGGAGCCGGATCTGATCCGCCGCCATCCCGTCCACCACGAAGACTCCCGCCGGGCGGAGCGGCCAGCCCGTCCGGTAGAAGGGCACGCGCAGGAACGCCACGGAGGTGGAATCGTCGAGCGAGACGTCCAGCGTGTCGCCGTCGCGCGCGTCGAGCGGAACGGAGCTGGTGACGAGAAGCCGCGTCGTGCTCCCCGGCGCGAGGGCCAGGGAGAGCGGCGCGAACGTCACCGAGCCGCTGAGGGCCGAGGTGGTGACGAGAAGGGTGTCGGCGCCGCTCTCCAGGGCGCCGTCGCCGTCGTCCTTGTAGAGCGCGGCGTCGCCGAGCTCCTCGTCCAGCTGATCCGCATCGCCGGCGCCCGCCGAGCGGTTGGTGAGGCGGATCGAGCGGACGGAACGGGTGTCGGGATAGTGGTTCGTCACGGTGACGTTCGCGAGCAGGACGTTGCGCGCGCCCGGCAATACCGTCGCCGGAACCTGCGACGCGGTCACGGAGATGCCCCCGGTGGAGATCAGCGCCGCCACCGGGGCGTCCGCGGCGTCGTCCCGCACCGGGATATCCGAAACGACCTCGGTCGCCGACACCGCGGCGTCGAGGGCGACCGTTCCGGTGGTCGCGGAGGCGAGGACGTGGGCCAGTGCCGTCAGGACCACGGTTCCGCGGGGCCCGATACCGGCGGGGCTGCCGCCGGGGAGGCTCACGGTGAAGTCACCGTCCGCGTCCCCCGGGATGAGACGCGTGAACCGCAGTGCGGGCGGGTCGAGGCGGATCGAATCGGCGCCGAGGTTCGTGAGGGTGAGACGGACGGCGACCGAGTCCTGTCCCTGGTAGAGCGCCGAGGGAGCGCTCAGCCCCGCGATCCGGATGCCGCGCGTCGGGCGGACGGTGATCGGAGCGGTGGCGGAGAGCGCCCCCGTGGTCGCGATCACGAGTCCCGAGCCGACCGCGCCGGCGGTGAAGCGTCCGGAAGCGTCCACCGACCCCACGCCTCCCTGCGTGGACCACGCGAAGGAGCGCGAAACCGGATGGCCGTAGGCGTCGAAGGCCGCGGCCGCGAACGTGCTGGCCTCGCCCACGAACAGCGAGGCGGAGTCGGGCGTCACCCGGACCGAGGCGACCGGTCCCGGCACCACGACCACGCGCCAGTCGTTCCGGTCGGCGACGCCGTTCGCGTTTCCCTCCGCCGCCACTTCGGGCGGACGCGCCGTGGACGCGTCGTCGTACTGCACGACGAAATTGGACCCGGTCGAGTCGACATCCACGGGCGTGGCCACCTGGAACCCGATCTCGATCAGACGCGAGAAGAGGGAGTAGGCCACATGGCTCGCGAGCCGCGCTTCCATGATGCCCGTCTGGCTCGCGTCGGTGTAAGCCACCGCGCTGCCGCCTACCTTCACGCTCGTGATCGCCGGCACGCCATAGCCGTCCGGGATGCTGACCCGGATGCGGTCGATCCCGGTATCGAAGAGGGAGAAGGTCGGCAGGGCGTACGCCGTGAAGCCCTGGGCGCCGACACCGACCGCCACGGTGTCGGGGATCACCTCCGCGACGACCGACTGAGCGGCCTGTCCCGACGTCGTGATCGTCGCGGTCAAGGGAATCGTCGGCTCGGTGGACCGGACACCCGAGGCCGCGAGGCGCACCTTCACCGCACCGCGATAGTCCTGCGCTGGCAGGGAAGAGGGGAGATCGATCCAGAGATAGAGGTTCTCGGCCGTCGGCGTCTCGGAAGTCGCCGCGGCGCGCGCGGTCGCCAGGGCCACATAGGCGGTGTCCAGGCGGCCGCCCGCGGTGCGGCTGGAATTGAACGCCCACGAGACGGGCTGAGCGGGCGGCCCCGCGCGCAGGGTATCCGTCGGCGAAACCGTCCCGACCAGGTTCCGGACCGCCGCCTGCAGGTCGTACGCGGCGTTGGCCAGAACGTGAAGGTCGACCTTTCCGTCGGGCGGATCGCGCAGCGGAAGCAGCGACGCCCCCGGCGAGCCCGCGTTGAACGAGCCCGCCGAGTCGTCCCAGGCCACGGTCAGCAGGACCGCGGCGTTCACGCCCGTCTTGGAACGTGAGGCCGTCGAGTCCACGGGCGTCTTGCTGATCGTGTTCACGCGCGCCGTCCACTCGCCGGTCGAGGAGGCCCTCGCGATCAGGCCGGGGCGGAACGCGAACCGGATCGTTTGGGAGCTCGTGCTGTTCGTCACCGTATCCACGGAGCAGAGAGAGGGGAGGACGCTCCAGCTGGAGACGGCGGGATCGACCGTCGTGAACGGCATGGCGACCCCCCGGCGCCAGCGGTACGCCGCCCGGTAGGCCGGGGCGTTCACGTCACTCGCATGGCCGTTGAAGGAGAGCACCAGGTCGGCTCCGGTGATGTCCTTGAAGCCGTTGCCGTCGCTCAACACCACGTCAGCGAACATCGTGTCCTGGGGCACGAGGGTGTTGGTGGAGACGCCCGCACGGTTCCGCAGCGTCACCGACGTGATCGTGGGGAGCAGGGCGGGCTGGATGTCGAGGAGCGCATAGGCGTAGCCGGGTCCGCTCGTGGCGTTCGCGTACCACGCGATCAGATAGAAGTTGCTCCCTGCCTTCTTCGCGCAGAAGAGCCCCGTGTCGTCCACGGTGCCGATCGACGGGTCGTACACGCCCCGGGTGGCGTCGTAAAGGTCGAAGCTGTCGGCCTGCACCGGGTAACGGTTCCCCGCCCCGTCGGTGGCGATCAAGGTGAACGGGCTGCACTGGCCGACGACCGTGTTGAGGGTGTCCGGCTCGAGCGCAACGGAAATGACGGAGAGGCTGGGATCGAGAAGCCAGGTATCGCCGTTCCCCGCCTTTCCGTCCGCGTTGCCCGGCCAGAGGACCTGCTGGAAGCAGCCCGGGGTGGTGGTGTCGTCCACGTAAACCGGGATCTCGCTCTTCTGGGTCGCGAGCACGTCGACGTGGAACACCGCCTGGACCGTTCCCACGATCGCGACGCGAGGAAGGCGCACCGTGATCGACGAGCCGTTGTCGTACCAGGTCACCTGATCCAGCGGGACCGGCGCGCCGCCCACGAAGAGGCTGTCCAGGCTCCGGCCGCGAAGCGAGCCCTGGTGATCGATGGTGATCAGGTCGAACCCGGTCGCGGAACCGCTCGGGGTGGTCCCTTTGGCATCGACGTCGAGCCAGACGGTCCAGGGGACGTTCGCGATCCCCTTCACCACCCGGTAGGGCTGAATCTCGGCCGTTCCGCTCCGGATGGCGGGCGGCTCGTCCGTGTACTGGAGGATGAGCTGCGGCGTCTTCGTCGTGTCGGTCGCGAACTCGCTGGTCCGGAACTGCATCTCCAGATCCTGGCCGGTCTCGGCGGTGAGGAGAAACCCGTTGTTCGCGAGCGTGCCCAGGTTCCACGCGTTCACGATGGGCCCCACCTGCCAGCTCGTGCGGGAGAGGTTGGTCTGGTCGGAGATCGTGCGCCGGGAGGTCCACGTGGAAAGGCGGGTCCCGCCCGCCGTCGTCCAGGGGCTGCCCGAAAACCGGTTGGTCCAGCTGGCGCCGGTTTCGGTCCAGGATTGCGTCAGCGCGTGGCTGGTGACCGACATCGACCCGGCATTGGCCGCCGACTGATAGAGGCTGAGCCAGGCCTGGAGGACGGTCTTTCCGGTCAGGTCGGGGAGGGGGATCGAGACGACGGCGTTCTTGGTCTTGCCTCCCGTGCTCCGCTTGACCCGCATGTCCGGATCGGAGCCGCGGTTCTCGGTGGTGTTTTCCTGCTTCAGGTAGGTGTCGGCGGTGATCGTCCGCGACTGGACGGTGATCGTGGTCGTGGCGCCCCGGGCCGGCAAGGCGGCGGCCAGGGCCCCTATCGCGATCAGGGCGCAGCAAAGACCCCGGACAGCGCAGGCCGCCGTCCGTGGCAGATCTCGACGATCGAACGTGCGAATCGCCACGCCACCCCCATAGTCCTTGTTCCCGGAATCTATCGGCACGTAGGGGTCCGTACTGGAGCGGGTCGTGGATGGCGGCTTGACGCGTTCGGCGACGCTCGGCTATGGTTCCGCATGCCGCACGCAGTACCTCCGGCCGCGCACACGCCCATCGACATCACGGACGATCGCGCGCGCCTCGACGTGACCCGGATTCTCGCGCTGTACGAAGACACGTGGTGGGCCAAGGGCCGCTCGGTGGATGCCGTTCGCCGCGCCCTCGAGCATTCCCACCCGGTGGTGACGGCCTGGGAGGCCGGCCAGCTGGTCGGTTTCGCCCGCGTCATCTCCGACCTCACGTTCCGCGCGACGATCTGGGACGTGATCGTGCGGCCCTCGCACCGGCGACGTGGAATCGGCCTCTCGATGATGCGATTCGTGCTCGATCACCCCGATCTGCGATCGGTATCCCACTTTCTCCTGCTCACGGCGGACAAGCACGGTTTCTACGAGCGGCTGGGCTTCATGCCGGAGCGGGAGATGACGATGATGCTCCGCCGCTAGCGGCGGAGCCAACCGGGCCGCGCGCCCAAGGCCCCCCTGGGGAAAGGAAGGGTACGGAATGGATGGGTTGAAGTCGGCGAAGGACGTGGTGAAGTTCTGCGAGGAGCAGGACGTCGAGATGATCCACCTGTGGTTCGTGGACATCCTCGGTCAGCTGAAGAGCGTCGCGATCACGCGCCGCGAGCTGGCCACCGCCCTGGACGAGGGCGTGGGCGTCGACGGCTCCTCGGTCGAGGGCTTTGCGCGCATCTACGAAAGCGATCTCGTCGCGATGCCGGACCCCTCCACGTTCCAGCTCCTCCCCTGGAAGGTCAACAACGAGCACGCGGGACGGATGATCTGCGACATCTTGAACCCGGACGGCTCGGCATACGCCGGCGACACCCGCTACGTCCTGAAGCGCGCGCTGAAGAAGCTGGACAAGGAAGGCTACACGTTCTACCTGGGCCCGGAGCTGGAGTACTTCTACTTCCGGTCGCTCAAAGATCGCTCGCTCCTGGACGCCGCCGGCTACTTCGACCAGACCCCCGACGATCTCGGCACCGAGCTCCGCTCCAAGACGGTGGAGGCGCTCCAGGCCATGGAGATCTCGGTCGAGGCGTCGCACCACGAGGTGGCGCACAGCCAGCACGAGATCGATCTCCGCTACTCCGAAGCGCTCAAGATGGCCGACCAGACGATCACCTACCGCTACGTCGTGAAGGAGATCGCCCGCCAGAACGGGTGCTACGCCACGTTCATGCCGAAGCCGGTGCACGGGCAGAACGGGAGCGGGATGCACGTCCACCAGTCGCTCTTCAAGGGCGGCAAGAACGTCTTCTTCGACTCCAAGGACAAGCACCACCTGTCCAAGGCGGGGCGCGCCTACCTGGCGGGGATCCTTCAGCACATGCGGGAGATCGCCTCGGTCACCAACCAGTGGGTCAACTCGTACAAGCGTCTGGTGCCGGGATTCGAGGCGCCGGTCTACATCGCCTGGGGTCAGCGGAACCGTTCGGCCCTGGTCCGGGTACCCATGTACAAACCCGGTAAGGAGAAGGCCACCCGGATCGAGCTTCGCTGTCCGGATCCGGCCTGCAACCCCTACCTCGCGTTCTCGGTCATGCTCGCGGCGGGTCTCAAGGGGATGGACGCGGCGCTCACGCTCCGCCCCCCCATCGAGGAGGACATCTACGAGATGGACGCCGCCGAGCGGAAGAAGAACGGCATCGAGAGCCTTCCGGGGAGCCTGATCGAGGCGGTCGAGCTGACCGAGAAGTCGCGCCTGGTGAAGGACGCCCTGGGCGAGCACGTCTTCCAGAAATTCGTCGAGAACAAGCGGATCGAGTGGGACAATTACCGGACCTACGTCACCGATTACGAGCTCAATGAATACTATCCGATTCTCTAAGAAGGCCCGCGTGGCGGGCTCGTCGTCTTCGGCCGGCCGCGCCCTTCGGGGCGCGGCACGGCTCGTTCTGGCCGGCATCCTGGGAGCGGCCATGGCCTCCTGCGGCGCCCCGTCGGGCAAGACGGGCGCGGGCAGCGGCCCGGCGGCCGTCTCGCATGGGGAAGTGGGCTCGCAGGCGCCCGAATTCACGCTCCCCGACATGGCCGGCAACCAGGTCGCCTCTTCCTCGCTCAAGGGGAAGGTCCTGATCCTGGACTTCTGGGCCACCTGGTGCGGTCCCTGCAAGATGGAAGTCCCCCACCTGGTGAACCTCCAGGCCAAGTACCGCGACCAGGGCCTCGCCATCGTCGGGGTGTCGCTGGACGCGGGCGGTGCGCGGGACGTGAAGCCGTTCGCCGACGAACACGACGTCAACTACACCATGCTGATCGGCAACGAAGAGATCGCGCGGACGTACGGCAACATCAACGCGATCCCCACCACGTTCGTCATCGATCGCGACGGCAAGATCGTGCAGCGCTTCATCGGCTACACCGCGCCGGAGATGTTCGAGCAGACGATCAAGCCGCTGCTCGCGGCGCAGCCGCTCCCCAAGGCGAGCTGACCGGAAGCCCCCCGCATGTTCGAGACCCAGCTCCCGCAGATCTCGCTGGTCGCCGCGTTTCTCGCCGGCGTGGTCTCGTTCGTCTCTCCCTGCGTGCTTCCGCTGGTGCCCTCGTACGTCACGTTCATCACCGGGGTCTCGTTCGATGAGCTGACCGCGCAGAAGCAGAGCGCGCGCGTGCGGCGCCTCACCATTCTCCATTCGCTCGCCTTCATCGTGGGTTTCTCGATCGTGTTCATCTCCCTGGGGGCGACGGCCACGGCGACCGGGCAGTTCCTCCGGGAGCACCAGGACACCCTTCGGCGGGCGGGCGGCGTCCTCATCATCATCTTCGGGATCTACCTGACCGGGATCCTTCCGATCCCGGCCCTCTCGCGGGAGCGGAAATTCCAGCTCACGCAGAAGCCGCTCGGGCTGTTGGGATCGGTGCTGGTCGGGGTCACCTTCGCGGCGGGATGGACCCCCTGTATCGGTCCGATCCTCGCCTCGATCCTTCTCTACGCCAGCACCGCCAAGACCGTGGGGACCGGCGTGCTCCTCCTGACGGTCTACTCGCTCGGCCTCGGCGTGCCGTTCTTCCTGGCGTCGCTCGGCCTCAATTCGTTCCTGGCTGCATCGAGCCGCCTGCGCCGTTCACTTCGCACGATCGAGATCGTCTCGGGAGTCATCCTCATTGCATTCGGCATCGCGCTCGTCACCAATCTCTTCACCTATTTCGTCTCGTTCCTCTCGCGCTTCCTTCCCGCCCTCGGATAGCGCTCCCACGCTAAACATGCCGGAGGGGAACACCGATGCTCCCCTCGTGACGAACCCGACCCGACTTCCGAGCCGAAGCACCCCCGTCACGCGCGCCGGCGCGGCGCGCGCCAGTACGCCGCGCCCTACGCCGCGGGCCAGTACGCCGCGGTCCGACGCGTCGGTCCCGCCGGGACTGCCCGGGGCCCTGGCGCTGATCGAGGGCGTGAACGAAGTCGCCCGCTCCCTCGTTCCCTTCCATTCCGACAGCCTGGCGCTGCACCAGGTGGCCGATGGAATGCGCCGCCTGCTCCAGCCCGACGGGATCGCGATCCTCACCCGCGAACGTCCCGGCGAGTGCCTCTTCCGCTACGCCGACGGGTCGCTGGCCGAATGGTCGGGCTACGTGCTCTCGGGCTCGAGCGCCGAGCTGATGGAGGCGCTCTTCCTCCTGGACTCGGTCACGCTGTTCCATCGGAAGCAGCGCTCTCCCTGGGCGCGCGAGTTCCTGTATGCCGAGGGGACGACCTGGGGCGCGATCGCGCCGATCCAGGCCCACGGCGAGAATCTGGGCGCGGTGCTGCTCAACCACGGTACGCCGCTGCGCTTCCGGGCCGAGCAGACCGCGGCGCTCCAGACCCTGGCGACGCTGGCGGGCGTGGCGATCCTCGAAGACCGCCACCGCGTGCACCTGGAAGACCTCTTCATGAGCGTGATCGTCTCGCTCACGATGGCGCTGGAAGCGAAGGACCCGTATACCGAGGGGCATTCCGTGCGCGTCGCGGCCTACTCCGAGGCGATCGGGAAGCAGCTGGGCCTTCCGCCGGCGCAGCTCGACATGATCCACCGCTCCTGCCTGGTCCACGACATCGGAAAGATCGCCGTCGACGAGAACATCCTGGGAAAGCGCGACGCACTGGACGTGAGCGAGCGGGAGAAGATGGACATGCACACGCTGATCGGCGAGAGCATCCTCCGGCCGATCGCGCTGCTGCATCCCCTGCTGCCCGGCGTGCGGAGCCATCACGAGCATTTCGACGGCACCGGCTACCCCGACGGTCTCGTCGGGGAAGAGATCCCGATCGAGGCGCGGATCATGGCCGTCGCCGACGCCTTCGACGCCATGACGTCGACACGCCCCTACCGCGAGGCGCTGCCCGAAGAGGACGCGCTGGCCGAGCTGAAGAAGCACGCGGGCAGCCATTTCGATCCGCGCGTCGTGGGTGCGTTCGAGGAGATCTATCCGGCGGTGAAGCGCACGCTGGAGCACATGCGGCCGAGGATCGAGGCGCGCGCCCCGAGGCAGGAGATCGGGAAGTAGCAGGCTGATGCCCGGTGCGCGGCCCCGGGCTGTCCCCCTCGACGCCGGACGGACTCGAACGTTCCAACCGGGCGCTATCCAGGGGTCGGACTAATATTTATATTAACATGCTCCAGAGCATGTTCCCGCCGCACAATCCACGCTGGCGACCACGACCGTTCATGATTTCACCCGCGCTGGCGCGTGTGAATGTCGCGACAGTTGTCCATGATTTCACCGCCGCTAGCGAGTGTGAATGTGGCGACAAGTGTCAACCAATTCACATGCTCCAGCGCATGTCGCAGCTCGCCGCGCATCTCATAGCGCCGCGCATCTCTGCGACCGGCGCTTCCGATCAGCCTTGATCTCTCGGGCTGACTTTCCAAGTAGGTCGCCCCTTCAGGCTACTTCGCCAGCGCCTTCCGCAACCGCACTGTCGTCCCGTGATCGGGGCGCACGTCGAAGGACACGTCGTCCACCAGCTGCTTCATGAGAAAGATCCCGCGTCCGTGGGTCTCGAGCAGCGAGGATTCGTCGGTGGGGTTGCCCACCTTGGTGGGGTCGAAGCCCTTCCCGCGATCGTCCACCTGCACGACCAGCGTTCCATCCTCCAGATGAAACTCGAACGTCACCGACTTGTCCTCGGCGAACACGTTTCCATGCTGGATGGCGTTGGTGCCGGCTTCGATGACGGCGTAGAGGAGGGCCTGGGTGGTGTCCTCGTCGATCTTGCGCTCGCGCGCGATTCCTTCGATCAGGGCATGCACCACCGCGAGGTTCTCGAAGCGGCTCCCGATCACCAGGCGGACGGCGTTTTCGTTGTTCAGGGAGGGTGACCCGTGGGGCGCGCCCATATCGCTACTGTAGCAAATCCCACGCCCGGTAGCGCCGGGGAGTAGCGTGGCCGTAACGCCCTCTCCGCCGTGTCGACCGCGGCCGCCTCACCGGGTCTTCAGCGCCACGAGGGTGATGTCGTCCGCCTGGTCGGCTCCTCCCGTGAACCGGGAAACGTCCTCGGCGACGGCGTGGACGATCTGCGCGGCGGAGAAGTCGCGGGGCATTCCCGTCGCGAGCGCCTGGAGCCGCGCGTCGCCGTAATCTTCGCCGTCCCGGTTGCGGGCGTCGGTGATTCCGTCGGTGTAGAGCAGGAGGGAGTCGCCCGCCTGGAGGCTGGCGGACGCTTCGGGATACGCGAACTCGGACCACACGCCCAGCGGAATGCCGCCCTCTTCCAGGTAGCGCCATCCCCCCGCAGCCGGCATCACGATGGGAAAGTTGTGTCCCGCGTTCGAGAAGGAGAAGGCCGGCCCCACGCCGCCGATCCGGGCAAGGAAACAGGTCGCGAAGCGGTCGTCGGGGGTCGCGTCGAAGACCAGGCGGTTGAGCCGCCCCAACAGCTCGCCCACCGGCTTCCGGTCCTGGGCCTGCGTTCGGATGGATGCCTGCACCATCGAGGCGAGAAGCGCCGCGGGCACGCCCTTTCCGGCGACGTCGGCGATCACCACCAGGTACTCGCCGCCGCCGACGTCGACCAGGTCGTAGTAATCGCCTCCCACTTCCCGCGTCTGCAGATTCAGCGCGGCCATGTCGAGGCCGGCCATGCGCGGCAGCACCTGGGGCAGGAACTGCTGCTGGATCCGCCGCGCCACGGCCAGCTCCTCCTCCAAGATCGACTTGGCGAGGCTCTCCCGGTAGAGGAAGCCGTTCTTGATCGCGACACTCGACTGGTTGGCCAGGGTCTGCAACAGAGCGCTCTCCTCGGCGGTGTAGCGCATCTCCGTGATCTTCCGTCCCAGCGCGATCAGCCCGAGCAGCTCGCCGGCGTGCCGGAGCGGGAACAGGAGGTAGGGCTCGGTGCGGAGCAGGGGATCGAGCGCCTCGCTCACCCCGCGCTCGTCGCAGCGGGGGCGCACCTCCTCGCGGCGCAGGAGCGGCACGCCGTCGAAGAGTGCGGCGAGCGCGGTGCGCGGGATGCCCGCGATCTCCCCCAGATCCACGCTGCCGCCGAACCCGCGCGCGATCGACGCTCCCCGGTCCGCCGCGATCAGGAGCACCGTGGTGCGCGCGGGCACGCCGTCGCGGAGCGTGGCGAGGATCTTCTCGGCCAGGGTGTCCAGCTCGAGCACCGTGAGCACCTCGGCGCTCATGCGCCGGAGCAGCGTGCGGTGATCGCCCCGGTCGCGCAGGAAGTAGCGGTCCAGCACGTCCTCCAGCCAGGAGAAGATCGGCTGGAAGAGGACGAGCGCCAGGAGGAGCATCGCGGTCTTGAACACCGTGGTGTCGTACCCGGGCGTGGTCACGAGCATCGCGTCCACCTGCCGGATGATCGTGATGTAGACGCCGATCAGGAAGCCCGACGTCACCGCATAGAGGATCGACTTCCGCGCGATCAGGTTCGCGTCCAGGAAGCGATGGCGCACGATCGAGTAGGCGATGGAGCCCGAGCCCAGGATCAGCGCCGCCACGATCAGGGTCGAGCGGACCACGGGCGGCCAGGCGTGGTTCAGGAGCGTCGGGATCGGCACGGCGATGGCGTAGAGCCCCGCGCAGGAGGCGAGCCCCGAGAAGATGGTGCGCACCTGCGCGCGGATCAGCTTGTTCGTCGTCCGGCGGAAGCTCAGCCAGAGCAGCGTGAGCGCCGCGGCGATGTACACCAGATTGACCATCGAGAAGAGGAGCTGATGGAAGCGGAAGATCAGCTCGAACGGGATGCGGAGGTAGAGGAAGACGCCGGAGGCGGCGCTCTTCGCCATCGCCGCCGAGACCCGTCCCCAGAGCGCGCCCTGCGAGGCGAGCACCATGAAGCAGAGGTGCGCCACGTGGGGCGCGAAGATCCATCCGGCGGCGAAGGGGACGCGCCGGATCAGGCGGTTTTCCGACGGAAAGACGCAGGCGAAGTAGAGGAGCGAGGGGAAGAAGAGCTCCCAGAGATAGTTGAAGGAGCGCAGCAGGTCGTTGGTGCCGGCGCGGGCCGCCGACAGCGATTCCAGGACGAATCCGATCGCGCCGAGCACCGAGCCCAGACCCGCGAAGAACAGCATGAGGGCGGTCGCGCGGTTCAGGCGCTCCCGAGGCGCCTCGCGCAGGATCACGAAGCCGAGGAGGAAGACGAGCCCCGCGACCAACAGGTAGATCGAGCCGATGGTGGCGTTGTACATGAGCGGCGCTTCGGACTCCGGTTGCGCGCCGTCCGGGCGCGCGCGGTCTCCGGACCGGCCGGCCTAGCGGACCGGCTCGGGCTCGTCGGGAAGCAGCGGCCCCGGGGTGACGAGCAGCGGGCGGCCGGGCCGGTCGAGGATCGACTGGAGCGCTCGCGCCTCGAGCGAGAAGCCCGGGACCGGCGACTCGATGACCGGCGCCGCATCGCTCCCGGTCCCGATCCCCGGCGGCTTCAAGAATGAGGGAAGCCGGAGGAGCGGCCGCCCGGGATATTCCACCACGCGCACCGGCTCGCCCGCCCCGATGCCCGCGCGGCGCTTCGCCTCGGCGATCGCATCGTCCAACGTGCCCTCGCGGTCGGCCAGCCTCAACGAGATCGCGGCGGCGCCGTCGTAGACATGCCCCTCGGCGATCTGCCGCACCCGTTCGGTCGTCAGCCCCCGCGCCGACGCCACCTTGCCGGTGAAGTCGGTATAGAGCTCGTCGAACGATCTACGGATAAGACGGCGCTCTCCCTCGTTCAGGTTTCGTTCCGGCAACGTGGCGCCCAGGAAGGGGATGCGAAGTCCGCCGAGCAGGTCGGCGCTCGTTCCCTCCTGAACATGGTCCGACGTGAGGCCGGTCTTCTTCCCGAAGCCCTCGTTCCAGGCCCAGCCGCCGATCACCCCGATCGATCCCGTGAGGGTGAAGGGGGAGGTCAGGATCGCGTCGCCGTCCATGCTGATCCAGTAGCCGCCACTCGCCGCCACGCGCCCCTGGCTCACGACGGCGGGTTTCTTCGCCTGGCGGAGCTTCCGCGTCTGCTCGGCCACGACGTCGGAGGCGAGCGGGTCGCCTCCCGGCGAGTCCACGCGAAGCACGACCCCGCGGACGCGGCGATCCCTGCGATAGCCGCGGAGCGCCTCCGAGCTCGACCGGGCGCGGATCCCCTCGTCCATGGCGCAGTCGCCCACGAGATAGACGACCGCAATCGCCGGATCGTTGCCCCACCGCTCCCGGGGCTCCCACCGAAGCTCACGCAGGGCGCGGTAGCCGACCGGCTTCGTCGCGGGCGCGCCGACCTCCGCCCGCTCGAGGTCCTCCCATCGCCCCAGCGCTTCCACCCAGTGCAGCTCCAGCAGGCGCGAGGCGGGGATGTAGGGCTCCTCGTTCACGACGCGGTCGAACTCCGCGCGCGTGGCGCGGCCGCTCGACGTGAACGCCCGCGCCAGCTCGTCATAGGTGGCGCGGACGAGAGCCCCGTACTGCTCGCGGTCCGCTTCGGACATGCGGTCCCGCGAGAAGGTCTCCATCGCGGACTTGTAGGTGTAGAACCGCCACTCCTCGAAGCCGATGCCGAGCTTGCCCATGAGATCGTGGACATAGGTGCGCGAGGCCGCCACGCCCGGAAGGATCATCGAGCCTCGCGGGTCCATGACGATCCGGTCGGCCGCGCTGGCGACGTACAGCGTCGTGGCGCCGAGGTTGTCGCAGACCGCGGTGACGCGCTTGCCGGCACGGCGCAGCGCCATCAGCTTCTCGCGGATCTCCCACGCCATCGAGAGGTTCCCCTCGAAGCCGGAGAGCTTGACCGCGACGCCGCCCACGGTGGGATCGTCCGCGGCGAACTGGATCTTCCCGGTCACCTCCCGCAGCGGGAGGGCGTCCTGGTCGAAGTAGCGGTAGGACTGGTAGACCATGCGGCCGCGCAGATCGAGAGCCAGGGTACGTCGCTTCGGAGCCAGGGCGCGGTCGAGGTCGAACCCGCGCTCGGGGGAGCTCAGCCGGACCGCGTACGCCGTCTGCGTTCGGTCGCCGCCGCGGTAGCGGGGCGCGGCCCGGAACGCCGCGCGTCCGACGGCCACGCCCAGCGTCACCTGGAGCCGATCGTCGCGCTCCCAGCGGGCGGAGGCGAAAAGCCCCGGAACGGGGCGGATGGCGATACCTCCCGCCAGGTCGCCGTCGTCCCAGCGCTGATCGCGCTGCAGCGCGTAGGCGCCGAACAGCTCCAGCCTCGGATCGGAGAGCGGGCGGATTCCCACGTCCATGACGCCGTCCATCTCCCGATCGTCGAGCGAGAGGCGGAACGTGCTGCCGGCGCTGAGCCAGCGCGTGGGCCGCCGGATGCTTCCGAACGTGAGGAAATCCGACCGTCCGAAGGCGCCCTTGCCGGGGCCGGAGAAGCCGAGCGCGATTCCGTTCGCGTGCGCCTGGGAACCGAACCCCAGGCCGATCTGATAATCGGTGACGTGGTTCCTTCCCGGCGCGAGCGGCCCCGGCCCCGCCAGCGCCGCGTCGTCATGGCGGTCGGTTCGACGCATCGATACGCCGAGGCCGCTGCCGGCCGCAAGGCCCCAGGAGCCGGGAGCCCGGAAGCCGCCCGGGGCGTCGCGGTCGTACCAGAAGCCGGAGAGCTCGGGCCGCTCCAACAGGCCCCACTGCGCGGGGTTGATCGTCGCGCCCAGGGCTCCGTCGTCGGTCGCGGGCGTGGTCGCGACGAGATCGGAGGCCTCCCGGTAGGGAAGGAGCGCGGCCGCTCCCGGCGCGGCGACGAGGGACATGAGGCAGAGAGCGCCGAGAGCGGACCGTAAACGGCGCCGCCGCCCGCCTTCCCACGCGCCTGACGGCGCGAGAATCACTCCGCGCCTCCTTCCGGAGCCCGCTCCGCGGGGCGCTTCCGCTCCTTCCGCACCGCGTAGATCGCGCTCAGCACGAAGAGCACCAGGACCACCCCGATGGCGACGGCCCGCGGGAACTCGAACTGGATCCAGTGCATCGCGTGCGCGTATTCGACGAGGAGCTTCACTCCGACCCAGGCGACGATGACGTAGGCCCCGTCCACGATGGCGGGGTAGCGCCGCACCAGTCCCAGCACCTGCCCGATCAGGACGCGCATCGCGAGGATGCCGAGGAGGCCGCCCGAGATCACGACCCAGAGCTTCCGCGACATGCCGACCGCGACCAGGATCGAGTCGATCGCGAACACCACGTCGGTCAGCTCCACCCGCACCACGGTGCTCCAGAACACCGAGAGCCCGAGGATGGCCGTGGCCGCTTTCGGCATGCTGCCCGACTCGTGGTGGGAGAAGTGCTTCCAGGGCAGATAGAGGAGATAGAGACCGCCGATCAGCTTGATCCACGACCAGGCGATCAGGTGGACGGCGAAGAGCGTCGCGACGATCCGGAACGCGAAGGCCCCGATGATGCCGTAGCGCAGCGCGTGGGTCTGGTGCTCCCGGGGGAGCGGCAGGACCAGGACCGCCAGGACCAGCGCGTTGTCCGCGCTCAAGGCCGCTTCCAGGAGGACGAGGAGTCCGACGGTCAGGAAATCGGCCGCTTCGATACCATGCATGGAGCGACGACTCTACCCCAAAACGGGAGGGGGCGTCAGGGCGCGGGAACGCCCTCGGGGCGACGCTGCTCTTCCTCGGGCGAGGTGACCGCGGGGAGGTACATCTTCTCCGCGTACTCCTTCATCATGCGGCGGGCCGAGAACGCCGGCGTGACGGTCTGCATCGCGCGGCGCACCACGCGCAGCCACCCGTGCGGCAGGCCGTCGCCGTTCCGCTCGTAGAACAGGGGCACGATCTTCTCCTCGAGCGCGCGATAGAGCGAATCGGCGTCGCGGGCGTCGGCCGCGCCGGGATCGGCGTCGTCCGCCGCCTCGGAGCCGGGCTTGGGGCCGAAGGCCCACCCGTTCCCCCCCTCGTAGCCCTCCACCCACCAGCCATCCAGGATGCTCGCGCTGGGAATGCCGTTCAGCCCCGCCTTCATCCCGCTCGTTCCGCTCGCCTCCAGCGGCGCGCGCGGGTTGTTCAGCCAGAGGTCGACCCCCTGCGTGAGCCAGTGGGCCGCGTGCATGTCGTAGTCCTCGAGGAACGCCATGCGCCCCGCGATCTCCGGATCGCGCGCGGCCCGGTAGACCGACTGCAGCATCTGCTTGCCGTTTTCGTCGGCGGGGTGCGCCTTCCCGGCGAAGACGATCTGCACCGGACGCCGCGGGTCGGTGAGCAGCCGCTTCAGGCGCTCCATGTCGTGCAGGATGAGGTCCGCGCGCTTGTAGGTGGCGAAGCGGCGCGCGAAGCCGATCGTGAACGCCTCGGGATCCAGCATCGAGCCGAACGCCACCGTCTGCCCCGGCTCGACCCGGTCCTGCGACCAGCGCGACCGCACGCGATCGCGCATGTACTCGAGCAGCGCCTGCTTCAGCGCGCATCGGCTTTGCCAGAGCGCCTCGTCGGGGAGCACTTCGGAGGCGGTCGCCCACAGCTTGGGATCGTCGTGCCGCGCCATCCAGTCCGCGCCGAGACGCTTCCGGAGCAGCCGGTTCGTCTCCGACCCGATCCAGGTGGGGACGTGCACGCCGTTCGTGATGGCGGCGATCGGGATCTGCGACTCGGGCGTGCCGGGCCAGAGCGGGGCCCACATCCTGCGCGTCACCTCGCCGTGCCGCCGGCTCACCGCGTTCACGCGTCCCCCCAGCCGCATCGCCAGCACGGTCATGTTGAAGGCGCCGTGGTATTCGGCGAGCGCGAGGAGGCGGCCGCGCAGCGAATCCAGAGGACCGCCGAAACCCTCGACCCGCGAGAGCTGCGCTTCGACCATGTCCATGGGGAACGCGTCATGCCCCGCCGGCACCGGCGTGTGCGTGGTGAAGAGCGACGCGGCGCGCACGCCGGCGACGGCTTCGTCGAAGCCGCGGCCCTCGCCCAGCGCCTCGCGCGCGCGCTCGAGCATCATGAACGCGGTGTGCCCTTCGTTGGCGTGCCAGATGGCGGGTTTCAACCCGAGCGCGCGGAGGAGCCGCACCCCTCCGACGCCGAGCACGATTTCCTGTAAAAGGCGCACGGTCTGATCGCCGCCGTAGAGGCGCGCCGTCAGCTCGCGATCCCAGGGGGCGTTCTCGTCGAGGTCGGTGTCGAGCAGGTAGAGCATCGTCCGGCCGACGCGCACGCGCCAGGCTTCGACCAGCACGGTGCGGTCGGGCAGCGACAGGGGAATGGTGAGGCGGCTGCCGTCCGGCGCCAGCACGTGCTCCACCGGAACCTTGTTCCGGTCGATCTGCTCGTAGATCTCCTCCTGGCGTCCCTCGGCGTTCACGCGTTGCCGGAAGTACCCCTGCGGATACATGAATCCGACGCCCACCATCGGGATGCCGAGGTCGCTCGCCTCCTTCGCGATGTCCCCCGCGAGCACGCCGAGGCCGCCCGCGTAGAAGGGGAGCGACTGATGCACGCCGTACTCCGCCGAGAAGAAGCCGACCAGCTTGTCGCTCAGCTCGGGATAGGCCTGCGAGCACCAGGAGGGCTTTCCGGCCAGCGCCTGGTCGAACGCCGCCACGACCTGATCGTAGAGCCGCGCGTTCTCGGGATCGGCGGCGGCCTGGGAGAGCCGCTCGGGAGTGATCTCCTGCAAGAGGCGGACGGGATTGTGATGGGTCTGACGCCAGAGCGGCGTGTCGATGCGGCGGAACAGCTCGCGCGCCTCGGGATTCCAGCTCCACCAGAGGTTCTGCGCCAGCTCGGCCAGGCGGCCCAGACGCGCCGGAATGGGCGGCATCGGGGTCACGCGCGGGCTCCTCGAAAGATCGGCGTTCTCATGCTCGGAGTCGTCTCGTCATGGTGAAGGGTTCCCTTGTAGACTATCGCGATGATCGCGTCGATGACTTTCGGGCGTCGCATTCCGCCGCGCGCATGACGCGCCGAGTGGCGGGGCTGGTCCTTCATCCGACGTCCCTTCCCGGCTCCGAACCGATCGGCGATCTCGGCGCAGCCGTGGACCGCTTCCTCGACTGGGCCTCCGACGCGGGCCAGTCGATCTGGCAGGTGCTTCCGCTCGGCCCGACGGGACCCGGCAACTCTCCGTACTCGGGCATCTCGACGCGCGCCGGCAGTCCGCTGCTGCTCGCCGTCCCGGGCTCCGGTACGGCGCCCACCACCCCGAGCGGCCCGCGCGTCGACTACGCCGCCGCCGCGCGGCGAAAAGACACCCTGCTCCGTGCCTCGTGGGATTCCGCGCGCGGAGACCCGCGCGCGATGGACGAGCTGGCCGCCTTCCGCGCGGCTCCGTCCCAGGCCGAGTGGCTCGACGACTGGACGCTGTTTGCGTCCCTGAAGCGAACCCATGGCGGAGCACCCTGGACCCAATGGGAGCCCGCGCTCCGCGGCCGCCATCCCGCCGCGCTCGAGGAGGCCCGCCGCGCGCTGCGAGACGAAATCGACTATCAAGCGTACCTTCAATGGCTCTTCTTCCGCCAGTGGGATCGGGTCCGTCAGGCGGCGGGCGCCCGGGGGATCGCGATTCTCGGCGACATTCCCATCTACGTCGCCCTCGACAGCGCCGACGTGTGGGCCGCGCCGGAGTGGTTCCGCCTGGACGCGGCGTTTCGGCCCACGGACGTCGCCGGCGTACCGCCCGACTACTTCAGCGCGACCGGGCAGCTCTGGGGGAATCCGCTGTATCGCTGGGACCGGCTGGAAGCGGACGGATTCGCGTGGTGGATCCGGAGGCTGCGCGCGGAGCTTCGGAAGTTCGATCTCGTGCGGCTCGATCACTTCCGGGGATTCGCGTCCTACTGGGCGGTGCCCGCCGGGGCGAAGACGGCGATCGAGGGTCGGTGGGAGCCCGGGCCGGGCGAGCGATTCTTCGACGCCGCTCGCGCCGCGCTCGGAGGGCTGCCATTCATCGCCGAGGATCTCGGCATCGTCGGCGACGACGTGCGGGCGCTTCTGCATGCCACGGGGTTACCGGGCATGCGCGTGATGCAGTTCGGATTCGATTCTCCGGACAGCCTGCATCATCCCGCGCGCTACCCCGAGCACTGCGTCGCCTACACGGGAACCCACGACAACGACACGACGCGCGGATGGTTCGAGAAGGCGCCGGCGTGGGAGCGCGCCCGCGCGCTCGAGACGGTTGGCGGCGACGGCGGCGATATCGCGTGGCGGATGATCCTCGCCCTCTACCGCTCCGCCGCCGAGCGGGCGATCGTCCCCGTTCAGGACGTCCTGGGCCTGGGAACCGAGGCGCGGATGAACACGCCGTCGGTGGCGGAAGGGAACTGGGAGTTCCGGCTCGGGGAGGGAGCGCTCACGCCGGAGCTGGCGGCCCGACTGCGCGCCGGGGCCCATGCCAGCGGGAGGACGGGATCATGAGATGGGTGCTCTTCGCCGCGCTGATGCTGCTGTTCATCGCTTCGCTGGTCTCGACGATCCGCCGTCGGAAAAAGTGAATCGAAGACATCCCGGGGTGGCGCCTTCACTCGATCGGGGCCGACACGCTCTTGTCCAGCGCGACCCTCGCCGCCCGCGCGACGACCAGGTCTTCCCGGGCGCGGATCACGAGAATTCGAACGGGAGAGCGCTCCAAGGAGACGTCGGCGTCGGGTGAAGCCGAGGCGTTCCGGTCCAGGTCGATCAGCGCGCCCAGGAATTCGAGACCGCGACAGACTTCGGCGCGAAGCGGGGCCGCATGCTCTCCGACGCCTGCCGTGAACACGAGCGCGTCGACTCCGCCCATGGCCGCCGCGAGGCTTCCGACAGCGCCCCTGATTCGCGCCGCGTAGATCGCAAGGGCGAGACGGGCCTGCTCGTGCCCCTGGTCCGCCGCGGCCGTGACCGCGCGGAAATCCCCGGAGACTCCCGAGACGCCGAGCAGCCCGGACTGGTGGTTCAACGTCTCGTCCAGCTCGCGCGCCGTGAGCGCTCCCTGGCGCAGCGCGTAGACGAGGATCCCGGGATCCACGGAGCCCGAGCGCGTTCCCATCATCAGCCCTTCCATCGGCGTAAAGCCCATGGTCGTCGCGACCGGCTTCCCGCCGACGACGGCGCTGGCGGAGCAGCCGTTTCCCAGGTGCAGCGTCACGATCCGATGGCGCGCGGAGGGGCCGCCCAGCATCGAGGCCGCGCGCTCCGAGCCGTAGGAGTGGCTGAGCCCGTGGAACCCGAACCGCCGCACGCCCCAATGCTCGTACCAGGAGAAGGGAAGGGGATAGACGACCTGCTCCAAGGGCAGGTCGCGAAAGAACGCGGTGTCGAACGCGGCGACGTGAGGCACGCCGGGAAAGCGCTCTTCTGCGGCCTCCAGCGCCGCGAGCGCGGGCGGATTGTGGAGGGGGGCAAGAGCCGAGAGGCGCGCGATCGCGTCCTTCACGGCCGCCGTCACGCGCACCGCCTCGCGGAATTCGGTGCCGCCGTGCACGATCCGGTGGCCGACCGCGGCGATCGCATCGGTTTCCGGGGACACGCCCAGCGCGAGCAGCGCCTCATCCAACGACTCCGCGCTCGGAATGCGATCGACCGTGACGGCGCGCCCTTCGATCTCCGCCACGCCGCCATCGGGGCGCGCCTCGAACAGCGAGGCCTTGAGCGTGCTCGATCCCGCGTTCAGGCAGAGGATGAACGGTCCGCCCGCGCTCGAGCTCCGAACCGTCATAAGGCGCGCACACTCGGCCCCACGCGCCTAGAGCTTCACGTCCTGCCACTTCGTCGCCGCGATCTCGGGCGGGTCGACGCCATGTTCCTCGACGTAGGCGCGGTGCCGGGCGATCTTCATTTCGTAGCGGCGGATCAGCTCCTCGGCGCGGGCCGCCGCGGACGGTTTCCGCGCCGCGATCTTCTGCGCCGACTGGATCACCACGTGCCACCGGCTCGTTCGGTTGCGGATGTGCATGTCGAACGGCGTCGTGGTCGAGCCCTCCTCGCGGTAGCCGTTCACGTCGAAGCGCTCGTTCATCGGCCGCTCCCAGCAGAGCTGCTTGATCGCCGCGGTGTAGCCGTGGAAGTTGTAGATGACCGGCGCGGTGATCGGGAAGATCCGCTGGAAGCGCTCCTCGTCCAGCCCATGCGGATACTTCTGCGGGATGCCCAGCGCGAGCAGGTTCATCACGTTCACCACGCGCACGCGCCAGTCGGGCACTTCCTCGCGCAGGATCTGCGCGGCGGCCACGGCCTCCACCGTCAGGTTGTCGCCGCTCGCCGCCAGCACCACGTCGGGATCCTCCCCCTCGTTCGTGCTGGCCCATCGCCAGACGCTCGCGCCCACGCGGAACTCCTCGCGCGCTTCCTCCAGGCTCAGCCACTGCGGCATCGGCTGCTTCCCCGCGACCACCAGGTTGATGTGCTGCGTCGACTGGAAGCAGTGCTCCATGGTGACGAGCAGCGTGTTCGCGTCGGGCGGGAGGAAGATGTGGTAGGTCTCCCCCTTCTTCGTGAGCAGGTTGTTGATGAAACCGGGCCCCTGGTGCGAGAAGCCGTTGTGATCCTGGCGCCACGCCTCGGACGTGAGCAGGTAGTTGAGCGAGGCGACCGGCTTCCGCCACGGCACCTCGAGGGAGGCTTTCAGGAACTTGGCGTACTGATTCATCATCCCGTCCACGATCGGGATGAAGGCCTCGTAGCAGGGGAAGAGCCCGTGGCGGCCCGTGAGGAGATAGCCCTCCAGCCACCCCTGGCAGTTGTGCTCGGAGAGCACTTCCATGACGCGGCCGTAGCGCGCGATGTGCTCGGAGCCGTCCGGCACCGGCCAGCAGTACTGGCGGTCGGTCACGCGCAGCACGGCGGAGAGCCGGTTCGATTCCAGCTCGTCCGGGCAGACGATGCGGAAATTCCGCGCACTCTCGTTCCGGACGAGGACCTCGGCGAGATAGTCCCCGAACGGTCCCATGTGGCTGACCATCGGCGCCCCGCGGCGCTCCACCTTGACCGCGAACTCCTCGAGCGGCGGCAGCGCGAGCGGCTGGCGGACGTCGCCGCCGAACGAGGCGCGGTTCATCGCGATGCGCCGCGACCCGACCGGGCAGAGCTCGAGGAGATCGGAATCGGGACGGCCCTCGGCGTCGAACAGCTCCTCCGGCCGGTACGAGCGCAGCCACCGCTCCAGCGCTTCCAGATGCTTCGGGTTGTTCTTGGGATCCTTCACCGGCACCTGGTGCGCTCGGAAGGTTCCCGCGATCCGCTCGCCGTCCAGCTCCGGAGGGCAGCCGCGCCCCTTGGGCATGCGATAGATCAGCATCGGCCAGCGCGGACGCGCCTCGGGCGTGCCCCCGCGCGCGAGCCGCTGGATCCGCGCGATCTCGTCGTGCGCCCAGTCCATCGCGGCGCCCATCGCCGGGTCCAGCTCCGGCCCATCGTCCACGTAGCGCGGCTCGTAGCCGTAGCCGCGGAAGAGCGCCGTCTCCTCCTCCTCGCTCATCGTCGCCACGATCGTGGGGTTCGAGATCTTGAAGCCGTTCTGGAGCAGGATCGGGAGCACCGCTCCGTCCGATTCCGGGTTGATGAACTTGGCGCTGTGCCACGCGCCCGCGGTTGGACCCGTCTCCGCTTCGCCGTCGCCTACGATGCAGGCCACCGTGAGGGTCGGATTGTCGAGCGCCGCGCCGAAGGAGGTCGCGAGCGCGTACCCCAGCTCCCCTCCTTCATGGATCACGCCCGGGATGCTGGGGCTCAGGTGGCTCGGGAAACCGTACGGCCAGGAGAACTCGCGGAACAGCTCGCGGAGCCCCGCCTCGTCGCGCGAGAGCTTGGGGTAGAACTCGGCGAGCGTCCCCTCGAGCCAGAGGTTCGCCATGTTCGCGGCCGCGCCGTGTCCCGGACCGGTGACGAGCATGATATTGGCGTCACGCTCGAGGATCAGCCGGTTCAGGTGCGCGTAGATCGTGTTGATGCCGGGCGCGGTGCCCCAGTGGCCGAGCAGGCGATCCTTGATGTGCTCGGGGCGGAGCGGCTCTTTCAGCAGGGGGTTGTCGCGAAGATAGATCTGCGCCGCCGCGATGTAGTCCACGGCGCGGCGGTATCTCAGGAATCGTTCCTGCTCGAACTCGGGAAGGGCGGGCTTAGGCTCAGCTGGCGCTGCCGGGTACGGAGACGTCGATCGGCCCATGGAGAGGCTCCTTTCGAATGCACTCCCATGCTGGGCGCTATACACCCGAAGATCAAGTCACGGCCGAGGAGTGGCCCTGCCGCGGGGACGTGCCGTAGTGACCCAACAACATGCTCCAGAGCATGTTGCGGACGTGGATTATGTCAACTCGGCCCTTGTCGGGTCGCGGGTAATCGCGACTTACTCCCGCGCCTCCCGCGCCACCTGCCACGCATGCAGCACCAGCGCCACCGTAATCACCGCGTAGGCCACGAAGACCCGGAAGTACTCCCCGATCTGCGCGTCGCCGGCCAGCGCCTTCCCGGCCAGCGGTGAGACGATGAACAGCGTGTGGAACAGGATCGTGCCCAGGATCGCCTGCCCCACGGTGGCGCGCGTCACGGTCGCGCCCGACACCAATAATGCGGCGATCGCGAACATGCCGACCTGCTCGTGGGAGCTGTAGGTGTTCATGGTGCCGATGTTTTGAAGAAAGAGGAGCTGTCCCCAGGCGGCGAACAGCGTGGACAGGACGGTCGCGATCAGGCGATTTCGGTCCACGGGGATGCCGGCGATCGAGGCGACGTGCGGGTCCTGGCCCATGGCGCGGAACTGCTGGCCCAGCTTGGTGCGGAAGAAGAACATCGTGAAGAGGCAGAAGGCGAGCACGACCGCGTACGACACCACGGGCACGCGCGTCTCCACGCCCTCGAGCGGCACCCGCAGCCGGATCAGATCGTCCACGGCGTACTGGATCGACGTGAGGTCCACGGTGTTGCGCAGCCCGTAGCCCTGCGGCAGCACCATGCCAGGATCGTGGAAGGGGATCAGCGATCCGAAGGCGAAGAGCACGAGGAGCTGATAGAGCCCGTTGGCGAAGAAGCCGGCGATGAGCCCGGTCACCATCTCGCGTCCCTTGGCCTTGTTGAAGAGCATCCCGGTCGCGATTCCGAACAGCAGGGCCAGGGGCGTCGCCAGGACCCAGGCCGCGCCGAACCCGCCGATCCCCTTGCCGCCCCAGTGCACGACGAGGATCGCCGCGAGCTGGCCGGCCATGGCGCCGATCACGATGCCGAAGTTCAGTCCCAGTCCCGCCAGGATCGGGATCAACAGCGCGAGCACGAGAACGCTGTTTCGCCCCACCCGCACGAGCAGCTCGCCGATCAGGAAGGGCGGCGTGATCTTGGCCACCCCGATTCCGAAGAGGCAGAGCACGGCGAAGAGGATCGGCACCGCCTGGTTCGTGATCCGCGTGCCCAGGCCGCGGCGCTTTCCCCGCGACGCCGGGCCGGCCGCCACCGGATCGGCGGTCATTCGCGCGTGCCTCCCATGCGCGTCAGCGCATAGAGAATCATCCCGTTCTGGATGATCAGCCGCGCGGTCTCGGAGATGTCCCCCTCGATCACCTGGCTCGTCACCGGCAGCGCGGTGGTCAGGATCGACTGGAACAGGATGGTCCCGATGATCACGTGCGCCACCGTCGCGCGGGTCACCGAGGCGCCGCCGATCAGGATGCAGGCGATCGCGGGGAAGGCCATGAGGAGCGGTGCGGTGTAGAGCTGCACGAACCCGTACGACTGGCTGTAGATCACGATGCCGATCGCGGCGAGCACGGTGCTGAGCACGGTGGCCTGCACCCGCGTGCGCTCGTCGGAGATCCCCGCGGCGCGCGCGAACCGGGGGTTGCTGCGCGCGGCGGCGATGGTGATCCCCATCTGCGTGCGGAAGAACCAGGAGACCAGCGCGCAGAGCCCCAGGAACGCAAGCATGGCGCCCGTCGGGAAGGTCACGCCGGCCACCGTGAACTGGAGCCAGCGGTCGAGCACCTTGGTGGAGTCGAGCGGCATCGCGAGCGTGGTGCGGAGCCCCTTCCCGCCGATCGCCCAGACCAGGGTGGGATTGGTGAAGGGGGCGAGCAGCCAGAAGATCGACATCCCCGAGACGGCGGCGAATCCCAGGTAGGTGCCGACCATCATCTCCTGGCCGCGCGTGCGGTTCAGAAGCCATCCGTAGCCGATCCCCACCGGGATCGCGAGCGCGACGCCGATGCCGGTGGCGGCGGCCAATCCCGCCACGCCGCCGATCCCCGCGTTCAGCACGTAGACGCAGCCGATCAGGCCGCAGATGACGCCCAGGGGCAGCCCGAAGTTGAGCCCGACGCCTCCCTGGATGGCGGGAAGCAGCGCGAGCACCAGGATGCCGTTGCGCGCGACGCGCACGATGGAGTCGGTGACCAGCGAGCCGAGGTCCATGTGCGTGGCGACCGCCGTGGCGAAGAGCGCGACGACGAAGCCCGCGATCAAGAGCCGCGGCACGCCCATCTCGGCGACGAGCCCGCGCGCGCGCCCGCCGATGCCGCCGCCCCCTGCCGTGGTACCGCCCGAGACGGCGCTCACGCGGCCGCGGTCTCCCCGGCCATCGCCAGTCCGAACTGGGCATCGGGGGCATCCGGGCGAAGGATCGCGGCCACCCGGCCGTGATAGACGATCGCGATCCGGTCGCAGATCGCGCGCAGCTCGGCGAGCTCCGACGACGTGACCACCAGCGTCACCCCCTCGTCCCGGTTCAAGCCCGCCAGGATCTCGAGCACGCGCTCCTTGGCGCCCACGTCGATGCCGCGCGTCGGCTCGTTCACGAACAGGACCCGCGGCCGCAGCGTCATGGCGCGCGCGAGGCAGACCTTCTGCTGGTTGCCTCCCGAGAGACGGCGCACCTGCTGCGCCGCGCCCGTCGTGCGCACGTCGAGCCGCCGGATCATCTCCTGCGCGTGATCGCGCAGCGCCCTCCGGTCCAGCGGCCGAAGCGCCGGGATCGGGAAGCGGTGCAGGAAGCGCCCCTGCGCCTCCAGCGCCGAGAGCGCGATGTTCAGCTCGATCGATTCGTCGGGCAGGAGGCCGACCCCGCGGCGATCCTCCGAGACGAACGCGAGCCCGCGGCGCAGGGCTCCCCGCGGGTCGTTCAGCGGGAGCGGCTCGCCGCGAAGGAGGACGCGGCCCGTGGCGGGATAGAGTCCCATGACCCCGTTGGCGATCCCCAGCTTCCCGTGGCCCGCGAGGCCGCCGATGCCGAAGATCTCTCCCTCCCGGATCGAGAGCGTCACCCCCTCGACCGGCTCTCCGGGCATCGCGACCCGCAGCCCTTCGCAAGCCAGCGTCACGGCCGCTCCCTCGGCCGGCCCGCTCCGGTGCGCCACCGCCATCGCGGGGCGGCCCACCATCAGCTCCGCGATCCGCACGACCGACGTCGAGCGGGGATCGGGCGTCCCGACCACCTCGCCGTCGCGCAGCACCGTCATCCGGTCCGCCACCGCCTTCACCTCGTCCAGGCGGTGGGTGATGAAGAGCACGGCGATCCCCGCGTCGGCGAAGGCGCGCATCGACTGGAGCAGCCGCGCCGCCTCGGTCTCGGTCAGGACGGCGGTCGGCTCGTCGAAGATCAGGAGCCGGAGCGCCTGCTTGTCCACCTCGCGCGCGATCTCGAGGAACTGCATGTGACCCACGGGAAGGCCGGCGACCGGCATCCACTCGTCGATCGAGAGGCCGACCCGGTCCAGCGCGCGCCGCGCGTCGGCGCGCATCGCCGCGATGTCGAGCCGCTCGAGGCCGCGGCCGGCGATGCGCGAGAGGAGGTTCCGGCGCGTGGGCTCCCGGTTCAGCTTGATGTTCTCGGCGACGCGGAAGCCCGGGAGGAGCATGAACTCCTGGTGCACCATCCCGATCCCCGCGGCCATCGCCTCGGCCGGCGCCATGAAGCGAACGGGGGCGCCGTCCAGAAGGACGTCGCCCCCGTAGCCGCCGGTCTCGTGGATGACCGGCATGCCGAACAGGATGTTCATCAGCGTGGACTTGCCCGCGCCGTTTTCGCCGACCAGCGCGTGGATCTCCCCGACCCCGACCGACAGGGAGATCCCGTTCAGGACCCGGTGGCCCCCGTATTCCTTGGTGATCCCGCGAAGCTCGAGGACCGGCCCGCCCGGCGCGCCTCTCGGGCCGCCGGAGAAGCCGCCGCCGGGCCTAGTAGTAGATGTTGTCGACAAGGAAGAGGTAGGAGTTGCCCTTCTTCTCGTCGTACTTGGTGAGCGTGATCGCGTGTCCCGCCGCCAGGCTCTCCATGTACTTCTTCACCGTCGCGGGGTCCTTGTAGTCGGCCTTGCCCATCTGGGCGTCGACCAGGAGATCGGTCATGGCTCGGATCGAGAGCATCACCTCGGGAACGGGCCACGTGGAGAAGTGCCCGGTCATGTGGTGCTCGGCGATCACCTTCCGGTTCTGCGCGCTGATGTACTCCATGTCCCCCGCCTTGTTCGGGGGGATCGCGATGCCGAGCGCGGTGGGATAGCCGTGGGTCGGGCTGGGGCAGCACTGCTCGGGGATGTAGCCGCCGTTCGTCACGACCGACTTGATCATCGGGTCCATCATCCCGCAGTTCGTCGAGAAGAATGCCGTCTTCGCCCCGTACTGCTTGAGCTCGCGCGGCACGTCCTCCATCACGAACTGCTGGGTGGCGTTCAGCCCCCCCTCGCCCATGGGGTCGGGCGCGGTGACGAAGTGCATCCTGATGCCGTTCTGGGCGCAGGCGGTCTTCATGATGTCGAAGCGGCGCGCGATCAGCTCCTGCGACATGTGGCGGGGGAAGGAGTAGTGGACGAAGTCGGTCACGCCCATCTTCTTCGCAACGCCGACGATCGTCCGCCCGCGGGCCAGCTCGTCGGGCTGGACGCAGATGTCGACCTCGTTGTTGACCAGGGCCGGATCGTCCTGCGGCGTGACGAACGCGACCTTGATGTCGGGCCGCTTCTCCCGGATCTTGCGCAGCCCCGGAATGGAGCCGGGAACGGCCTGCCCGATGATGATCACCTTCACGTCGGGATCGGAGGCCAGTCCCACGAGCTGCGCGATGACGGTCTCCTGCTCCTGCATGAAGTTGTCCGGGTAGGTCACGTGCTTCACGTGGTCGGCTCCGTACTTGGCCACGATCATCTGCCCCGCGCGGAACTCGTCCTCCCCCTGGGAGACGGTGCCCGTCATGACCCCGATCTTGAAGGGGATCGCGACCTGGGGCGTCGCGACGGCGGGTACGGCCGAGACGGCCGGCGTGGTCCCGCTCTTCTGACATCCGACAAGCCCGAAAAGAATGAGCCCGGAGGCCAACGAGAGCGCGGCCCTCAGGGGAAGGAACGATCGGTGCGGCATGATGGGTGCCTCCAAGGAATGGACTACGCTTCGACCCGCGGCATCGTGAGCTCCGGGAGCCTGGATTCGATCTGCCCCCGGGCCTGCTCCAGCCAGGGGGGGAGTACGAGCGTCTCGCCGAGATGGGCCGCGTCCTCGTCCACGGCGAACCCCGGACCGTCGGTGGCCAGCTCGAACAGCACCCCGCCCGGCTCGCGGAAGTAGACCGAACGGAACCAGAAGCGGTCGATGACCGGCGTCGCCTGCGCGCCGGCCTCTTCGACCTGCGCGCGCATGGCCATCTGCCGCTCGTCGTCGGGGACGCGCCACGCCAGGTGGTGCACGCTGCCGACGCCCCACATCCCGCGCTTCGCCTCGGGCGTCTCGCGCACGTCCACCGAGCCGGCCGCGTCGGGGAAGCCGTAGCGCGTCCAGCCGTTTTCGGTCGCGAGCGCCCGGAGTCCCATCGCTTCCGTGAGGAACGCGGCGGTCAGCGCCGCCTCGCGCTCCCAGAGCCGCGCGCCGTGGAGGCCGCGGATCTGCCGTTCGCCGGGGACCGGGCTCTCCGTCCACGCCTCGAAATCGCGCGGCGCGGGATCCTCGATGAGCGCGACGCGCAGGCCGTGCGGGTCGCTCAGGGGAAGCGCGCGCTGCCCGAAGCGAGCCTCGATCGGATCCGCCGCGATGCCGTAGCGCTGGAGGCGCTCCGCCCACCAGTCCAGGCTTCCGCGCGGCGCCTCCAGCGACACCTCCACCGCCAGGCCGTGGCCCATGCGCGAGGGCGCCATCTCGGACCAGGGGAAGAAGGTGAGGTCGCTTCCCGGGTGCCCGGCGGCATCGGCATAGAAGAGGTGGTACGTGCCGGGATCGTCCTGGTTCACGCTCCGCTTCACCAGGCGCATCCCCAGCACGCCCGCGTAGAAGTCGAGGTTCTCCTGCGCCGGCCCAGCGATGGCCGTGATGTGGTGCAGCCCATGGACCCGCTCCATGCGCTGATGGTGAGGGCGCGCGCGGCGCGGCGCAAGCGTTTCGGAGGGGCGCGCCTCTTCGAGTAGTATCGGGCCGATGCCCTTCTTCCTCCTGACCGCGGCGTTCCTCGAGGGCTTCGCGGTCACCCTGATCCAGGGCTTCCTCCCGCTCTACCTCCGCCAGTCCCTGGGGGAGCGAAGCTTCGCCGTGCTGAGCCTCGTGCTCGCGATCCCCGCGCTCGGCACCGCGGTCGCGAGCAACTTCTGGGGCGGTCTCTCCGACGTCACGGGACGCATGAAGCCGATCATCCTGGTCGGCGCGGCCGGCTACGTGCTCGCCCTGCTCGGAATCCCCGCGCTTCGCCATGGGCTGGGCGTCGTGGCGTGGATCGGCCTCGCGTCGCTTCTCTACGGGACGCTCGCCCCCACCGCCAAGGCGTACGCGACGCTCGTTCTCCCGGAGCGGCGGGAGCAGGGGATCACCTACGTGCTGCTCGCCTATTCGAGCGGCTGGCTCGCCGGCTCCCTGGGCGGCGGGGGCCTGGTCGAGGGCGGCCTCGCTCCGGGACTTCACGCGGCGATGTGGACCTGTGCCGGCCTCACCGCCCTGAACGCGCTCCTCGCGTCCCGCTTCCTCCCCGACATGCGCCGTCCTCCCGCGCCCGCGCCCGAGCGGCACGGATGGGCCGCGGGCGTCGCCGCCGACCTCGCGGCGCTCTACGGCAATCCGCGCCTCTTCCGGCTCTGCGTCATTGCCTTCTTCTGCGTGGCGGGGAACTACCTCATGTGGGGCTTCTTCACGGTCTTCCTGGTGGAGCGCCTGCACGCCTCGCTCGGCGTGGTGCGCTACGCGCTGGCCATCTCGAGCGTGCTGGGGGTGATCGGTCTCCCGTTCATTCCGCCCCTGGTGCGGCGCTTCGGCGGGGCGCGCATGCTGGCCGTCGGAATCACCCTCTACCTGCTCATGTACTCCGCGATGGGCGTGACCCGGGATCCGATCGTGGCGGCGATCCTCTACGCGGCGCCGCTCTACGGCCTGGTGCACGTGAGCGCGAACACCCTGGCCGCCGAGGTCGCGAGCGTGTCGCAGCGGGGGGGCGGTCTGGGGGTGCTCCAGGGCGCCTACTCCGTCGCCACGATCGTGGGTCCGCTCACGGGAGGCCTGATCGCCGACCGGGCGGGGCTGGCCTCGGTTCCCTGGGTCGCGTTTTCGTTCATTCTGGTCGCCTGCCCGCTCGCATGGCTCGCAACCCGAAGAAATGCGCGTTGATCCGGTGTAAGAGCGGATGCTATGCTTTTCCTTCGGCTGGTCGGAGCGGCCCTGCCGAACCGGGCCGAACCGGCCAACACTCCAGGAGATAAGGACTTAGCATCGATGGCTCTGCGTCGCGCGGTTCTAGCCGCGCTCACCCTGGCTCTCCTCGCGTTTCCCCTGGCGGGCTCCGCCCGTACCGATGCCGCCAAGCCTGAAAAAGCGCCCGTCGCCGGCAAGCCCGACGCGCCGAAGGCCTCCGCCAAGAAGCTCGAGTGGCTGGCGTTCGACGTCGCCGCCGACAAGGCCGCCCGCCAGAACAAGCACCTGATCGTCGACGTCTACACCACCTGGTGCGGATGGTGCCGCGTGATGGAGCGGGAGACCTACGGGAACGCGGAGGTCGCGAACTACCTCACCGACAATTTCGTGCTCGCCAAGGTCAACGGCGAATCTCCGAACAAGCTCCACTGGCACGGTGAGGAGCTCTCCGAGCGCCAGTTCGCGCGCAAGGTCGGCGTGACCGGCTATCCGGCCACCTACTTCATGAAGCCCGACGCCGAGATGCTCGGTGGCGTCCCCGGCTTCATCCGCCCTCCGGACTTCATGGTGTACTCCCGCTACGTCGCGACCCGCTGGTATCAGAAGGGCGGGATCAAGGACTACGTGGATTCGCTGCGCACCGCAGCGCAGTAGTACCGGCCCTCCGGCCGCCCCGCCGCCGACTCCATCGCAAATTGCACGGCCGGCCCCCGGTCTGACGCGGCGCCGCCGCGGCTTCCGGCCCGGCACGTCGCTTGCCTCATCGAAGCGGGTTCCCACCGTTCATTCGGAGCGACAACGCAGGAGGTTCAACGATGAGGTCCCATCCCTTCCGGACGCCGCTCGCCGCGGTCGCGTGCGCCGGCGTCCTGTTCCTCGCCGGCTGCTCGGGCGACAACCCCGTGAATCCGAACGGATTCACCCAGACCGACGCCGACGACATCGCCGCCCAGGCGGGCGTGGCCGCCGCGGCCGGGGTGGTGACCAACATGAACGCGGCCGACGGCGCTGCGGGAGGCGTGTCGGGATCCACGGCGGCGCGGTTCACGCCGCTGCGCGCCGGATCGTTCGCGCAGGCGGAAACGACGTTCACGGTTGGAGCCATCACGTACACGCTCGGCGTCACGTTCTATGACGCCGACGGGAACGTGCTCTCGGGCTACGGCCCCCTCGCGCACCGCATGCTCGTCACCACGCGCGCGACGGGAGACGTCTCCAGCCAGCAGTTCAACGCTTCGGTGGGGCACGCGGGATCGCTGGACGTGAGCGGCCTCGAAGCGTCCCTCGACACGCTGATCTTCAACGGAGCCTGCAGCGACTCGGTGGACGCCTCGTTCACGTCGCTGGACGGGCTGAGGACGCGCTACTTCACGTGGCGGAGCGGGGCGGTGCTCACCGACGCCGCGCTGCTCAAGGACCGCCAGGCGAACCCCTATCCGCTGAGCGGCACCCTCTCCTACGTGGTCCACGCGGTGCGCTACCGGTCGAACCAGTTCGCCGAAGTCGAGAAGACCTGGGATGCCACGGTAGTCATCGTCTTCGACGGCACCGCCACGCCGGAGCTGACCGTGAACGGCCTCTTCCACTACCGGCTGAATCTCGTGTCCGGCGTGGTGGCCCGCTCCTAGGACTCGAGAGCAACCCACGAAAACGGCCGGCGGAGCTTGCGCTCCCGCCGGCCGTCTCGTCGTGTCGTGCGGCGTCAGATCTTGCGAACGTTCGCGGCCGCCAGGCCCTTCTGGCCCTGCGTCACCTCGAACTCGACTCGATCACCGTCCGCGAGGGTCTTGAAGCCGTCGCCCGCAATCGCGGAGAAGTGGACGAACACGTCCTCCCCATTCTCCTGCGAAATGAAGCCGAAGCCCTTCGCCTCGTTGAACCACTTCACGGTACCTGTCACTGTGTTTCCTCACTCTCGGAACCAGACGGCGCACGACCCTACGAAAAAGGCCGCTCGGCTCGATGCCGGCGGCTTGTTTTTACGTCCCGTGTACTTCCACCTGCTACCGAATCACACCCTTGGATGCCGCCTCCCCCGAGAGGATTCAGCGGACCGGAACCCCAACGGGGCGAGACGCCGGACGCGCCCCGCCCCCTTCCGAGTCGGTACTCCCCGCACGACGGAATCAGAAGTGATAGGCCAGTCCGCCTCCGACCACCAGGCTGTAGCGGCTCTTCGCGGTCTGATCGCCGCTGAAGCCGTTGAAGCGGGTCCAGTAGTCCCGCGCTTCCAGGCGGGCCGCGACGTTCGCATGCTGGAACTCCGCGCCCAGCGAGCCGTAGGCGGTGAAATCGGTGTGCATCTTGATGTCGCTGTGCTGGATGTCGTAGGTCCGCGCGCCCGCGCCAGCCCCAAGGAAGGGCCGGATCGACCAGTGGGCGTCCTGGGACGCCTGGAACCGGTGGAAGTATTCCGCTCCCGCGTCGTACTGATAGAGGTGCACGTCCTGCGCGTCGAGGCGGTCCTTCGTTCGCGGCGTCGCGTACGCGACCGTTCCGATGACGTGGAACCTCTGGTTCAGCTCCGCGCCGCCCTGCATACCGATCAGCATCGAGCTCTTCAGCATGTCGGCCTGGCTACCGGTCGGAATGTAGGCTCCCCCGAAGATCCGGTACTCGGGCGTCGTGGCGCCCCACGCCGCCCCCGCGGCAAGCGTCAGGAGCGCCGCGAGAATGATGGCCATCGTTCGCATAACCCCCCCTTTCGGCAGCCGTTGGCTTCGGCTCCGTCGCCGGGGAGTTTTGCGATTATCGTGCCCGGGAGGAAGGGACGGACGAGGGACCCGTAATTCGGCTGGCGAGCCGCAGTTCGGATGGGGAGCGGCGGCGCCGCGGGCGACCGGCCGCGTGCGGGCCTGACAGGAGCGCGGCGGGGGCTGTCAGAGTGTCAGCCGCCGAGGCCCGGCGTCAGCGCGGCGTCAGATCGAGGATCGCGTTCGGGGCCGTGACGTCGGCCACCTGGCCGCTGGAGTACTCGAAGCAGCCCAGATCGAGCGAGCCCGACGTCGTCCGCGCGCGCGACTGCGCGTCGTAGACGTATTCGCGCACCGGCGTGAGCGCATAGCCGGTGGAGGAGGCGCCGGGCGCGACGCCCGCGTTCACGATGGAAGCGGGGGACGCCGCCGTGAGATGGAAATCGTAGGTCGAGGGGGACGCGAACTTCGGTGCGTTGTCGTACGCCGTCGAGATGTAGTTGCTGCTCGAGGTGACGCTTCCGCCCGCCCAGGGCGTCCCCGGACCATAGAAGATGTTGTCGCGGATGACCGTGGGGGTGCTCCCCGCGATCGAGAGGAAATTCCCGCCTCCGCTCCGGTCGTTCACGATCGTGTTGCCGACCACGTACAGGTCCTGCGTGTTCAGGGAGCTCTCGGCGCCGTAGGCGATGATCGTGCTGTTGTCGGTGTTGGGCCCCTGCTCGATGACGTTGCCGATGATGTACGTCCGGCCGCAGTCGGGCACGTCGATGGAGTAGCTGGCCGTGCCGTCCGACTCGTCCATGATGCGGTTGTAGAGGATGTAGTTGTTCTGGCCCCGGGTCTTGATGTTGTGCCCGATCTTGGCGCGGTGGGTATAGGTGTAGCGGACGGTCACCGACCGTCCCCAGATGTACATGTTGTGCGTGCGGCCGTCGCCGAGGCCGTTGTGGTCGAAGACGCTGTTCTCGATGAGCATCGAGTCGGCGCCGCCGAGGATGCCGTTCTCGTTGTCGTGGAAGTAGCAGTTGCGGACGACCAGGTATCCCGACGTGTCGTTCCGGATGCCGGCTCCATTGCCGTCGGGAACCGACGCGCCGGTGAACTCGATGTTCTCCGCCGTGAAGTTGCTGCCGTAGACGACCCAGATCCCCTTGCCGCCTTCCTGCGCGCCGTTGGCCTGGAGCACGGCCCGGCCCCCGACCGCGCTCACGAAGACGTTGCTGGCGTTCCACGAGGTCACGTCGCCGGCGTACGTCCCCGCGTCGATGAGGACCGAATCCCCGGCGACGGTGGCCGCGGCCGCGGCGCGGATGGTGGTGTAGGTCCGGGTCGGGCCCACGCGAAGAATGCGCGCGTCGGCCGAGCCGAAGAGCAGCGAGGCCGCGGCAAGGATCGACGCGGCGGGAAGGATGCGGAAGAAGGGGGTCGCGCGAGATGTCATGAACGAAGCGTTCCTCCAGAAAACGAAAATGACCCCGCCGGCCCTTGGGCCGGGCGGAATGCAATGCGCGGCTTGATCCTGGCCGCTACTTGAACGCCGCCGTTCGCTCCCTCGGCCCGATCGCGTACAGCGCGGACCCTTCCGTAGGGCGTGGCGCGGCGGCGTCCCATCCGCGGCGCGGCGTTCGTAACTCGTTATGGTTGCTTCTCGGAATGGCGGTGGTGGGGCTGGTCAGGCCGAACCGGGCCAACGGCGTCCCGATTCAGGAATCACCGACCGTACCGCCGCGATGAAAAAGAAGCATATCCCGTGCTCACATGCGCTCCACCTAGCGGCTCGCGGCATAAATGATGCGGGACGTCTGGCGTCTGGCCGACATCCTTCGGCCATTGCTTCGGATACACCGGAAGGAGGTGCTTTCCCGTGAAGCGATGGACCAAGATTCTTGTAGCTTTGGGTATTGCCCTGTCATTCCAGACCGCCGCCGCTGCTCACGCGCAGTTCAGCGCCACCCTTAGTGTCGGGGATCCCTACCCCGGAACGCTGACGTTCCGGACCGCCCCGGACATGATGCTGATCCCCAACACCGACGTGTATACCGTCCGCGGCGCTACGGACTACGACCTCTACCGCTACGACGGGGCGTTCTATCTCGTCGACGACGGGAACTGGTATCGAGCCGATTCGTGGCGCGGACCGTTCACCTACGTTCGGATGGAGAGCGTCCCACGCTCGGTCGTGACCATTCCGGCGGGATACCGCCGGACCTGGTCGAGGACCACGACGAACGACACCTGGCGCGACAACGATAACGACAACGATTGGAACAGCGCGGACCGGAGCGGCGACGTGAGCACGACGCGACGCTACGTCGTCCGCGAGAGCCGCTCGTTCCGCCCGGGGACGCGCTACGGCGGAACCTATCTCTCGTTCCGGAGGCCTCCGCGGATGGCGCTGGTGCCGGGCACGCGCGTCTTCTACGTCCGCGACAACACGTTCGACCGCGACCTCTACCGCTACGCCGGCGACTGGTACTACGTCGAGAACGGCGTCTGGTACGCGGCCGATTCCTGGCGCGGTCCCTACTTCACCGTGCGCTGGCGGGACGTGCCGGCGTCCGTGCGGCGGCTCCCTTCGGAGTACCGGCGGACGTGGACGTTCGCGGGCTCGAGCGACTACGACCGGGATCGGGTGTATCGGAGCGATGACAACTACTCCCGGGGCCGGGACTACAGCGGTCGGAGCACGCGCATCGTCCGCTACGGCGAGCGCACCGACTTCGTCCTGGACAGCCCGCCGAGCATGTCGATCATCCCGGGGACCAGCGTTTACTTCATGCGGGACGATGCGGACTACGACCTCTACCGCTACGGGAACTCCTGGTTCCTGGTGGACAGCGGCAACTGGTACCGCGCGCCCTCCTGGCGGGGGCCGTTCGTCCGGATCCGCACGAACGCCGTTCCGCGGACCGTGTTCACGATTCCTTCGGGATACCGGAAGACCTGGGTTCCGACCATGGATTGACGGCGCGACCCGATCGCACGCCGTTCGCAACGAGAAGGGGCTCCCGTCCGGGAGCCCCTTCGTGATTTCGGTTCGTAGCGCGCTCCGCGCGCCGGGCGCTCAGTGCCAGGGCGGCTCCAGACCCAGGTCCCCGAGCTTCCGCTCCAGCTCGTGCCGCTCCCGGCTCCGCTTCAACCCCTCCGGCCCGCGAGCGAGAAGTCCCGCCGCTTCCGCCACCCTCTCGGCTTCCTTCCGGTCGCCGCGGCAGAGCGCGGCCACCACCTCCCGCTCGATCCGCGAGAGGACCAGCGAATGGAGCCGGTAGTCCTCGAAGGCTTCCCACGCGATGGGACACCACCGCTTCACGATCTCGCGTCCGATCGTCTCGGAATAGGCGCGGATCTCCGCCTGCGCGTGGGGGTCCATACGGAGGGCCAGGAAGTGGAGCAGGTTGTGGAGGTCAACCTTCCAGTAGGCCTCGGTATACGTGGAGAGCGGCAGATCCTTGCGCGCCTGCTCCCGCGCGACCCCCTCCGCCAGCCGGTGCTCGTAGACCTCGCGCGCTTTCTCTTGGAGCGCGCGCTCCTCCGCCGAGAGCGCGGCGCCCTGCTCCGGGGCGAGGAACCGGTCGCTCCCCTGGCGGTTCTCGGAGGACTGGGTCCGCCACTCCTCCGGAGCCGTGGTCTGCGCCGAATCGATCGCCACCGAGTACCGTGTCGAGTACTCGTTGACGTTGGCGGTGCGATGCCGGATCCATTGCCGCCAGCAATCCATCGGGACCCGCACGTGCAGCTTGATCTCGCACATCTCGAACGGCGTCGTGTGCCGATGGCGCATCAGGTAGCGGATCAGGCCGCGGTCCTCGTGCACCATCTTCGTCCCCTCGCCGTAGGAAACGCGCGCGGCCTGGACGATCGACTCGTCGGATCCCATGTAGTCCACGACGCGCACGAATCCGTCGTCGAGCACGCGGAAGCGCGTCCCGAGGACGAGATCGAGCTCGGGAGCGACGCCGCGAGCCAGCGCCTGGGAGCGCGCGGGAGTGTCGGCAAGGGCCATGGGCCCATTTTCCACCCGACCGAAGGGTCTGTCCACAGCGGCGGAAGGGCTGGCCTCAGGTCCCATGCTCCTGTATCGTGAGACGGGCTCGGAGAGGTCTTGGGGGTCATCTTTGCGTCGCAGCGCCTCACCTCGGTCCCGATTCCGCACATCCTTCGCCGCGCTCCTCACGATCCTCCTCGGCGCCGCGCCGCTTTCGCATGCCCGCCCGGCGCCTCCCGCGCCCGCCTCGGCGCCGTCGGCGACGCCGAAGGGCCCGCGTTACGTCGAGGGCGAAGTTCTTCTCGTCTTTCAGCCGGACGCCCGGCCCGAGCGGGTCCGCGCGATCCTCCGGGACCTCGGCGCCACGAAGATCCACACCTCGCGCCGGAGCCACGTGGAGCGTCATCGGATCCGGAAGCGGGTCGAGGACGCCGTCGCGCAATATCGGAACGACCCGGCCGTCCGGCTCATCGAGCCGAACTATCTCGTCCACGCAGATGCCGTCCCGAACGATCCCTCCTTTGCGATCCAGTGGGCGCTCCAGAACACGGGGCAGCAGGGCGGCACGCCGGGCGCGGACATCCACGCGGTCGCCGCGTGGGACCAGACCACCGGATCGAACCAGGTCGTGGTCGCGATCGTGGATACCGGGATGGACCTGACGCACCCCGACCTCGTCTCCAACCTCTACACCAATCCCGCCGAGGTCCCGGGCAACGGTCTGGACGACGACGGCAACGGGCTGGTGGACGACGTGCACGGCTTCGACTTCGCCAACTTCGATGCCGACCCCAGCGACGACAACGGCCACGGGACCCACGTCGCGGGCACGATCGGCGCGCACGGCGACAACGGTATCGGGGTGGCGGGCGTCGTCTGGCACCTGCGGCTCCTGCCGCTCAAGTTCCTCGACGCGGGCGGGACCGGCACGACGGCCGACGCGGTGGACTGCGTGGACTACGCGGTGCTCGCGGGCGCCTCGGTCATCAATGCCTCCTGGGGCAGTCCCGAGCGCTCCCAGGCGCTGGAGCTGGCCATCCAGGGAGCCAACGACGAAGGGGTGCTCTTCGTCGCCGCCGCGGGGAACACGGGCTCGAGCAACGACACGTTCGGGAGCTACCCCGCGAGTTTTCCCGAGCCCAACGTGATCGCGGTGGGCGCCTCCTCCCGCACGGACGACCGCGCCTCCTTCTCGAACTTCGGCGTGAACGGCGTGGATCTCTTCGCCCCCGGCGTCCAGATCCTGAGCACGCTGCCGCACGGGCTGTACGGGCTGAACAGCGGGACCTCGATGGCCGCGCCGCACGTGACCGGCGCGCTCGCGCTCCTCAAGTCGCGTTTCCCCGGGATGGGAGCGCCGACCATGAAGAGCGTGCTGCTCGCGGCCACCGACCGCATCCCGGCGCTCTCGGGGCTTTGCGTGAGCGGAGGGCGGCTGAACGCGGCCCGCATGCTGGAGGGGGTGGATTCGACCTCGCCGGGACCGATCGACAACCTGGCCGCGAGCTTCGTCTCGTCCGACCGCGTGACCCTGGCCTGGACCGCGACGGGGGACGACGGCGGGGGCGGCACGGCCACCGATTATGAGATCCGCTATTCCCTGTCGCCCATCGACGCGGCCACGTTCGCCTCGGCGACGCGGGTCGCCGGCACGCCGGCACCCCGGATCGCGGGAACGCGCGAGCAAGCCTCGATCGGCGGGCTGGCGCCGCTCACCGATTACTACGTGGCGATGGTGGCCCACGACGAGTTCGGGAATCCCTCGCCGCTCTCCAACGTGATCACGGCCCGCACGACGGCGCCGCCGGTGGCCGCCGTGGATCCGCCGTCCCTGGACGCGACGCTCGTCACCGGCCAGCGCCGGACGTTCCCCGTGGACGTGCGCAACGACGGCGCGGGCGCGCTCGACTTCACGGCTCTGGCCCTGGGCGCCGCGGGCGTGCCCGCCCCCCGCTGGCTCTCCCTGCTTCCCGGCGGCGGCAGCGCTCTCGGAGGGCAGCAGGTCCCGATCACCGTCACGCTGAACGCCGACGGGCTGCCGGGGGGCGACAACGACGGGCTGGTGCGGCTCTCCACGAACGATCCCGCGCACCGGACGATCGACGTTCCGGTCCACATGCACGTGATCTCCGCCCCCGATCTCGACGTGGATCCCGCGATGATCGCGTTCGGCCCGATCCCCGTCGGCAACTCGGATACCGAGGAGCTCTTCGTCACCAACTCCGGCTTCGCCGACCTTCACGTGGACTCGGTCCGGGTCGAGGGCGCCGATTTCGCGGCGGATCCGGGCGGATTCGATCTTCCGCCGGGACAATCGTGGGACCTCTTCGTCACCGCCACCCCCTCGCGCACCGGCACGGTCTCCGGCGCGGTGGTCATCAACAGCAACGATCCCGACCAGCCGGTCACGCGCGTCCCGCTGGCCGCGGCGGGGATCATTCCGCCGGTCGCCTCCTTCGCGCCGGTGCGCCAGGACGCGGCACTCCACACGGGCCAGACCGCGACGCGCACGTTCACGATCTCGAACGGGGGCGGGAGCGCTCTCTCCTGGTCGCTCCGGCCCCGGTCGGCCGCGTCGCTGGCCTTCGATTCGACCGGCACCCTCGCGCCGGCCCTCGACCCGGCGCCCGCATCCGATCCCGCGCCGCCCCGCCCTGCCGCGTTCGCCACGTCCGGGGCGTCGGGAGCCGTCGCGGAGATCTCCGACGTCCGCGTCGTCTTCGACGCGCGCCACGGCGCCTCCTCCGGCGCGTGGTCGGACATGGTCAGCTCGCTCACGTCGCGTGGCGCGGTCTTCACGCTGAACACGCGGCACCTCACGGCGGGCGTGCTCGCGGGGGTGGACGTCTACTGGATCTCGGACGACGCGGGGGCGTTCGCAGCCGACGAGCGCGCCGCGCTCGCCGCCTGGGTGCGCTCGGGCGGTTCGCTCCTGCTCGAGGGCGCGGCGGCGGCGGCGCTGCCGGAGTTCGACGCGCTGCTCGATTCGACGGGAGTCCCGCTGCGCTACGAGGCGGGCCAGGGGATCACCGGTCCGACCGTGAGGATCTACCCCTTCGAGATCACGCGCGACGTCGCCGCGGCGGACATGCCCAGCTCCACGGCCCGCCTCCACCCCGAGGGGCCCGGAGCGACGGTGCTGATCGAGGACGCGCAGGGGTTCCCGACGCTCGCCGCGGCGTTCGTCGGGCGCGGCCGCGTCCTAGCCGCGGCGGGCCGGCTCTTCGCCGACGTCTCCTCGATCTTCGCCGACAACCGGAAGATCGCCTCGCAGGCCTTCGGCTGGCTGGGGGGCGCGGCCTGGCTCTCCGTCGAGCCGGGATCGGGATCCACGGCCGCGGGGCAGTCCACCACGGTGACGGTCGCGTTCGACGCCGCGCGGCTGGCCGGCGCCGACTATCGCGGCGCCCTCGCCGTCCGCACCAACGACCCCGACCGGAGCGACTTCCTGGTTCCCGTGGACCTGTCGGTGACCCCGGCCCCGGACGCGAAGGTGACGCCCGCCTCGCTCGATCTCGGCACGGTCTTCGTGGGCGCCTCGCGCCGCGATTCGGTCCGCGTGCAGAACGTCGGCGTTCTCCCGCTCCGCCTCTCCTCGGCCGCGACGGACCATCCCGATTTCACCGCCGCCTTCGACTCCCTCACGCTGACGCCGGGCGCCGCGGTCACGATCCCCGTGCGCTACCAGCCCGCCTCGGTCGGTCCGGCCTCGGCCACCCTCACCGTGACCACCGACGATCCCGATCAGCCCGAGATCCGGATCGGGGTCACGGCGGCGGGCGCCCCGCCGCCTGACGTGGATCTCGTGGCGGGCCCGGTGGGCGCATCGCTCCCGACCGGCGGCACGGCGACGCGCACGATCACCGTCGCCAACCGCTCCGGGAGCGATCTCCAGTACGCCATTCACTTCGAGGAGGAGGCGCCCGCGAGCGCCATCGCACCGCCCGGGACCGACGCCATGGCCGCGCTTCCGAGGACCTGGGCCGAGGCGCGCGAGAGCGCCCGTTCGTTCCAGGGGCGTGTCACGCCGCCCGCGGGCGGCGCGGCGGCGGTCGCCGCCGGGGACGATTCGCTTCCGCTCGTCATCCTCGATCCCCACGGCGACGGATCGGTCGAGGACCTGATCGCGGTCCGGGCCTGGGCGCGCGGCGGCGTCCTGAGCGTCCGGATCGAGACCGCGACCGACATCGCGCCGCTCAATCTCGGCGGATACCTCTCCCTGGACCTGGACCAGAACCGGAACACCGGACGGGAGCCCAGCTTCGGCACGCCGCGGCAGGACATCGGGGCCGAGTTCGAGGTGAGCCTCTTTTCGGTCGGCTACGGGATGGTCGACCTTCTCGACGCCTTGACCGGCAACTACGTCCAGAGCTTCCCGGTCCAGGTGGGTCCCCGCTCGATCTCGTTCGCGATCCCGCTCTCGTGGCTGCACGGAGACGACGGGCGCATCAACGCCACCGGCGTCATCGGGAACTTCGTCGGCGCCACCGACTGGTTCCCCGACCGCGGCCATGGGACCGTCGGCGGACTCTGGCTCGCCGCCTCGCCGCACGAGGGAACGCTCGCGGCGGGCAGCGAGGCGCCGATCGAGCTGACTCTGGACGCGCTCGCGCTTCCCGGCGGCGCCTACCACGGCTCGATCGTCGTCGAGAGCAACGATCCCGACGAGCCGGCGCTGGAAGTGCCCGCCTCGCTCGACGTGACCGACGCCCCGGTGGCCGTGGCCACGGCGACCGCGATCCATTTCGGGACCGTCTATCTCGGGCGCACCTCGGCGGGAGAGGTCGCGGTGGGCAACGAGGGCAGGGCGCCGCTCCACGTCTCCTCGGTGGTGAGCGATCTCCCCGATTTCACCGCGTCTCCCACGTCGTTCACCATCCTGCCCGGCGCTGCGCAGACCATCCGGCTCACGTTCACCCCTTCGGCCGACGGGCCGCGCGAGGGGACCCTCACGATCGCGCACGACGCGGCCGGCGGGCCGATCGCGGTCGCCGTGACGGGTGCCGGGCGCGTTCCGCCGGTGGCCCAGTTCGCGCCAGCGTCCCTGCAGGGGGCGATCGGGCTGGGGGAACGAGGGGGGACGTCGTTCGAGATTCGAAACGCCGGCGGCTCCGCGCTGGACTATGGCGTCGAGCCCCTGAACGGCGCGCCGGCGGTCGAGGTCCACGCCGGACTCCCGCTGGCCCGCGACGAGGAGGACCCGCGGGCGGGGATCGCCCCTCCGGCGGCCCTCGGACTCGGCGGCCCGGACGGCTTCGGCTACCGGTGGGTGGACAGCAACCAACCGGGCGGGCCGGTCTTCGACTGGCAGGACATCGCGGCGATCGGAACGCCGGTCCCGATCCAGAACCTGGATCAGAACTCGGGGCCGCTCCCGATCGGGTTTTCGTTCCCGTTCTATGGACGCGAGTTCACGACCTTCAACGTCTGCACGCACGGCTGGATCTCGTTCACCGATACGACCGTTCAGTTCGCCAACCAGCCGCTTCCGACCACCGCCGCGCCGAACAACCTGCTGGCGGTCTACTGGGACGACCTGAACTTCGGCGGCGTGCAGCGCGCCGTCTACTACAACGACGGCACGCGTCTCATCGTGCAGTTCACGAACGCGCCCCGCCGCCAGCGGGGCGGGCCGTTCACCTTCCAGGCGATCCTCTATCCCACGGGCGCGATCGTGTACCAGTACCGGCTCATGGGCCCGCCGCTCGACAGCGGCACCATCGGCATCCAGAACCGGACCAAGACCGACGGCCTCACCGTCGTGTTCAACGCCGCCTACCTGCACGACGGCATGGCGGTGCGCTTCTCCGCGGCGCCCACCTGGCTGGGCGTGCCGCAGCGCTTCGGCAGCGTGGACGCCGGCGACAGCGCGAGCGTCGCGGTCGCGTTCGACTCGCGCGGGCTCTTTGCGGGCGACTATCACGGCACGCTGCGCGTCCAGACGAACGACCCGGCCCGCCCCGAGACGATTCTCCCCGTGCTCCTGCACGCCACCGGGGTCCCGCGGCTGGCCTTCAGCCCCGCGTCCTTCCGCTTCGATACGCTGGACGTCGGCCAGTCCGCGGCCGACACCCTGCGCCTGACGAACACGGGCACCGACCGGCTCGACGTGGCCCTCGCGTTCGACAGGCCGGACTACGCGGCGGATCCCGCGTCGCTGGCGCTCGCTCCGCTCCAGAGCGCGCCGGTGCTCGTGCGCTTCGCCCCGGCCGAGGCGGGAGACCGAAGCGGCTCGCTCACGCTGACCACCAACGACCCGGAGACGCCGACGGCGGCGATCCCGCTGGCCGGAGCCGGGCGGCGTTCCGTCCGCGAGCTTGCGGCGGAGATCGTCCCCGCGGTGATCCGGCGCGGCAGTCACGGCCGGGAGGTCCGCGCGCGGATCGTGTTCCCGGCGGACCTCGAGGCCCGGGCGGTGGACCTCCCCGGGGTGCGCCTGCAGGGCTCCATCGCGCCGTTGCCGGGCTCCACGCGCCTGCGCGACCTGGACGGGGACGGGCGCCTCGATCTCGACCTCGCGTTCGACCGGGGCGCGGTCGAGCGGGCGCTTCCGAACGGCGACGCTGTTCCGGTCTCGATCACCGGGCAGAGCGGCGGGACCCGCTTCGAGGCGCGCGGAACGGTCCGGGTGCAGGGGTCGGCGGTCGCCGCGGCCGGCGTCGAGTTCGACGAGGATCTGATCCCGGCGGCGAACGCGCTTCGCGCGAGCGCCCCCAACCCCTTCTCGGCCGCCACGGCGCTCCGCTTCGATCTGGCCGAGGGGGGAGTCGCCGCGCTCCGCGTCTACACCGCCGCCGGCCGGCTCGTCCGGACGGTCTTCCAGGCGCCCCTGCCGGCGGGGCGTTTCCGGGCCCTCTGGGACGGCCGCGACGATCGCGGCGCGCCGGCGCCCTCCGGCGTCTACTTCACGCGGCTCGAGGTATCGGGCCCCGCTCCCTTCCGCGGGGTCGGGCGGATCGTCCGGATCCGATAGGGCGCGGCCGGCCGATAGCGGCGCCCTCCTGCAACAATCTGCTGGCGCACCCCCGCAGACCCCGGGGTAGACTTTAGTCCCATGGCCGGGCGAGGCAACCCGGCCGTGCCGCACGTCGCTTCTTGCGAATAGATGGCCGTCCAGGAGTCCGCACATGAACCCACCGCGCAGTGAGTCCCCCGTGGCGGCACCGGTCAACGGCGACGCCCAGGCCGAATCCGCAGCACCGCCTCTCGATGCGGTCCTCCAGGCGCTCCAGGCCATGCGGGGCGGTGACTTCTCCGTCCGCCTGCCCGGGAACTGGACGGGCCTCGAAGGAAAGATCGCCGACACGTTCAACGACATCGCCGCCTCGAACCAGCGCATGGCCGAGGAGCTGGAGCGCGTCGGGCAGGTCGTCGGGAAGAAGGGGCGCACGCGCGAGCGGATGCGCTTCGCCCGTGGCGACGGCGCCTGGGGCGAGATGCAGGTCTCGGTCAACACCCTGATCGACGATCTGGTCTGGCCGACGCGGGAGGTGACCCGCGCGATCGCCGCCGTGGCCCGCGGCGACCTGCTGCAGACCGTCGGCACCGAGGTGGACGGGCGCCCCCTGGAAGGGGAGTTCCTCCGCTCGGCCAACATCGTGAACACGATGATCAAGCAGCTCGCCGTCTTCACCTCCGAGGTGACCCGCGTGGCGCGCGAGGTCGGCTCCGAAGGGAAGCTGGGCGGGCAGGCGCAGGTGCGCGAGGTGAGCGGCGTCTGGAAGGACCTCACCGAGAGCGTGAATTCGATGGCGTCGAACCTGACGGCGCAGGTGCGGAACATCGCGGAGGTCACGATCGCGGTGGCCGACGGCGACCTGTCGCGCAAGATCACGGTCGACGTGCGGGGCGAGATCCTCCAGCTGAAGGAGGCCATCAACACGATGGTGGACCAGCTCCGCTCCTTCGCCTCGGAAGTGACGCGCGTGGCGCGCGAGGTGGGGACCGACGGCAAGCTGGGCGGCCAGGCGCAGGTGCCGGGCGTCGGCGGCACCTGGAAGGACCTCACCGACAACGTGAACTTCATGGCGTCGAACCTGACGGCGCAGGTGCGGAACATCGCCGAGGTGGCGACGGCCGTGGCGCGCGGGGACCTCTCGCGCAAGATCACGGTGGATGTGAAGGGGGAGATCCTCGAGCTCAAGGACACCCTGAACACCATGGTGGACCAGCTGAACGCGTTCGCGGCGGAGGTGACCCGCGTGGCGCGCGAGGTGGGGACCGACGGCAAGCTGGGCGGCCAGGCGGTGGTGCCCGGCGTGGCCGGCACCTGGAAGGACCTCACCGACTCGGTCAACTCGATGGCCGACAACCTGACGACCCAGGTGCGCAACATCGCCGACGTGGCGACCGCCATCGCCGGCGGCGACCTCTCGCGCAAGATCACCGTGGACGTGCGCGGCGAGATCCTTCGCTTGAAGGAAACCCTGAATACGATGGTGGACCAGCTCAACGCCTTCGCCTCGGAAGTGACGCGCGTGGCGCGCGAGGTGGGGACCGAAGGGAAGCTGGGCGGGCAGGCGCAGGTGCCGGGCGTCGCGGGCACCTGGAAGGACCTGACCGACAACGTGAACTCGATGGCGTCGAACCTCACCGGGCAGGTGCGGAACATCGCCGAGGTCACGACGGCGGTCGCGCGCGGAGACCTCTCGCGCAAGATCACCGTGAACGTGAGCGGCGAGATCCTGGAGCTCAAGAACACGATCAACACGATGGTGGACACGCTGAACGCGTTCGCCGGCGAGGTGACCCGCGTGGCGCGCGAGGTGGGGACCGAAGGGAAGCTGGGCGGCCAGGCGCAGGTGCCGGGCGTCGGCGGCACCTGGAAGGACCTCACGGACAACGTGAACTTCATGGCGTCGAACCTGACGGCGCAGGTTCGGAACATCGCCGAGGTCGCCACCGCCATCGCGAGCGGCGACCTCTCCAAGAAGATCACCGTCGACGTCCGCGGCGAGATCCTCCTCCTCAAGGAAACGCTCAACACGATGGTCGAGCAGCTCCGCTCCTTCGCGGCCGAGGTGACCCGCGTGGCGCGCGAGGTCGGCTCGGAAGGGAAGCTGGGCGGGCAGGCGGTGGTGCCCGGCGTGGCCGGCACCTGGAAGGACCTCACCGACTCGGTGAACTCGATGGCCGACAACCTGACGACCCAGGTGCGGAACATCGCCGAGGTGACCACGGCCGTGGCGCGCGGGGACCTCTCGCGCAAGATCACGGTGGACGTGAAGGGGGAGATCCTCGAGCTCAAGAACACGATCAACACGATGGTGGACACGCTGAACGCGTTCGCGGCGGAGGTGACGCGCGTGGCGCGCGAGGTCGGGACCGAGGGGAAGCTGGGCGGCCAGGCTCAGGTGCCCGGCGTGGCCGGCACCTGGAAGGATCTCACCGACACGGTGAACGTCATGGCCGCGAACCTCACCGAACAGGTGCGCGGCATCGTGAAGGTCGTGACCGCCGTGGCCGAGGGGGACCTCAAGCAGAGCCTCACCGTGAAGTCGAAGGGAGAGGTCGCGGCGCTCGCCGACACCATCAACAACATGACCGGCACGCTCGCCACGTTCGCCGAGCAGGTGACCTCGGTCGCCCGCGAGGTCGGCGTGGAAGGGCGGCTGGGCGGCCAGGCCAACGTCCCCGGCGCGGCCGGCACGTGGAAGGACCTGACCGGCAACGTGAACCTGCTCGCGGCCAATCTCACGACGCAGGTGCGCGCCATCGCCGAGGTCGCCACGGCCGTGACCAAGGGGGACCTCACCCGCTCGATCCAGGTGGACGCGCGCGGCGAGGTGGCCGAGCTCAAGGACAACATCAACACCATGATCGACAACCTGCGCCTGACCACCGACCGGAACACGGAGCAGGACTGGCTGAAGACCAACCTGGCCCGGTTCACGAACATGATCCAGGGGCAGCGCGACCTGGTGACCGTGGGGCGGATGCTCCTCTCCGAGCTGACGCCGCTCCTCGACGCCCACCAGGGGGTCATCTATTCGATGGAGCTGAACGAGCCGCCGCGCCTGCGGCTGCTGGCGGCCTACGCGGACGACGCGCGGGACGGCCATCCCGCGGTGGTCACGGTGGGCGACGGCCTGGTGGGCCAGTGCGCCTTCGAGCGGCGGCGCATCCTGATCGGCGACGCGCGCGAGCGCCTGGTCTCGATCCGCTCCACGCTGATCGCGGCGGCGCCGCGCAGCGTCGTGGTGCTGCCGGTGCTCTTCGAGGGGCAGGTCAAGGCGGTGATCGAGCTGGCCACCCTGGGCACCTTCACCGAGCTCCAGATCGCGTTCTTGGAGCAGCTCACCGCGAACATCGGCATCGTGCTGAACTCGATCGAGGCGACGATGCAGACCGAGGCGCTCCTCGACCAGTCGCAGGCGCTGGCGCGCGAGCTGCAGACCCGCCAGAAGGAGCTGCAGCAGACCAACGAGGAGATCGCGCAGAAGGCGCAGCAGCTCGCCGAGCAGAACATCGAGATGGAGACGAAGAACCAGGAGATCGAGCAGGCGCGGCGCGCCCTGGAGGAGAAGGCGACCGAGCTGGCGCTGGCCTCCAAATACAAGTCGGAGTTCCTCGCGAACATGTCGCACGAGCTCCGGACGCCGCTGAACAGCATCCTGATCCTGGGGCAGCAGCTGGGGGACAACCCCGAGGGGAACCTGACCCCGAAGCAGGTCGAGTTCGCGCGCACCATCCACAGCGCCGGTGCCGACCTCCTGCAGCTGATCACCGACATCCTCGACCTCTCCAAGATCGAGTCGGGCACCGTCACCGTCGAGATCGAGGAGATCTACTTCGCCGCGCTGCTCGAGACCACGTCCCGGAACTTCCGCCATGAGGCGGAGAGCCGGAGCATCTCGTTCGACGTGCAGATCGACCCGCGCCTGGGGCGCACCCTCACCACCGACTCCAAGCGCCTCCAGCAGGTCCTCAAGAACCTCCTTTCGAACGCCTTCAAGTTCACGACCGAGGGGGGCGTGCGGCTCAGCGTTTCCTCGGCGGCGGGCGGGTGGACCCCGGACCATCCGGTCCTCGCCGCGGCCGACACCGTGGTCGCGTTCGAGGTCTCGGACACCGGGATCGGGATCCCCGCCGAGAAGCAGCGGATCATCTTCGAGGCGTTCCAGCAGGCCGACGCCAGCACCAGCCGGAAGTACGGCGGCACCGGGCTCGGGCTGGCGATCAGCCGCGAGCTGGCGACGCTCCTCGGCGGCGAGATCCTGCTCCGCTCCACGCCGGGCGTGGGAAGCGCGTTCACCCTCTACGTCCCGCTCCGCTACGCGGGGCCGGCTTCGGGGGGCCTGCTGCCCGAGAAGCTTCTTCCGGCGGCGGCCCAGGTCCTGGCCGCCCAGGTGTCCGAGCCCGCCCCGGAGCCGATTCCCGACGACCGCGAGACGATCGCGACGGGCGATCCCGTCCTGCTCGTCGTCGAGGACGATCCGAACTATGCCCGCGTGCTCCTGGACCTGGCGCGCGACAGCGGCTTCAAGGTCGTGGTCGCGATGCGCGGCGCCGACGTGATGGACCTGGCGCTCCAGTTCCGCCCCACCGCGATCTCGCTCGACGTCTTCCTCCCCGACATGCTCGGCTGGACGCTGCTCACCCAGCTGAAGCAGGATCCGGCCACGCGCCACATTCCGGTCCAGATGCTCACGCTGGACGAGGACCGGCAGCACGGGCTGGCGAGCGGAGCCTTCTCCTTCATGCGAAAGCCCACGCGCACGCAGGACCTGACCGAGGCGATCCACCGGATCCGCGATTTCGCGGCGCCGCGCCGGAAGCGGCTCCTGGTCGTGGAGGACAACGAGGCCGAGCGGATCGGCGTCGAGGCGCTCCTCGGGTTCGAGGACATCGAGATCGCGACGGTGTCCACGGGCCGGGAGGCGCTCGAGCGGCTCCGGAGCGAGCGGCACGACTGCATGGTGCTGGACCTCCGCCTGCCCGACGTCTCCGGGTTCGACATTCTCGAGACGATCCGGGACGACGCCGACCTCAAGGATCTTCCGGTCGTGGTCTTCACCGGCAAGGAGCTGACGGCGGACGAGGACGCCCGGCTGCACAACATGGCCCGGAGCGTCGTCGTGAAGGGGGTGGAGTCGCCCGAGCGGCTCCTGGACGAAACGGCGCTCTTCCTGCACCGGGTGGTGACCGACCTTCCGGCCGAGAAGCAGCAAATGCTCCACCGGCTCCACGCCTCGGACGAGGATCTCCGCGGGAAATCGGTCCTGATCGTGGACGACGACGTGCGGAACATCTTCGCCCTGAGCAGCCTGCTCGAGCGGCGCGGGATGCGCGTCATCACGGCCTCCACCGGCAAGGAGGCGATCGAGATCCTGGCCCGCGTTCCCGAGGTCGCGATCGTGCTGATGGATATCATGATGCCCGAGATGGACGGCTACGAGACGACGCGCGCGATCCGGCAGAACGCCTCGCTCCGGCGCATGCCGATCATCGCGCTCACCGCCAAGGCGATGAAGGGCGACCGGGAGAAGTGCCTCGAGGCCGGCGCGTCCGACTACCTCGCGAAGCCGGTCGACACGACCGAACTCCTGTCCGCGCTCCGCATGTGGCTCCACCGGTGAGGCCCCGATGAGCATGAGCTGGAACGGCAAGGTGAACATCCTGCTGGTCGACGACCAGCCGGCGAAGCTGCTCACCTACGAGGCGATCCTGGGGGACCTGGGCGAGCGCCTCATCCAGGCGCGCTCCGCGCGCGAGGCGTTGGAATGGCTGCTCCGCGAGGAGATCGCGGTGGTGCTCACCGACGTGAGCATGCCCGACCTCGACGGCTTCGAGCTGGCGAAGATGATCCGGGACCATCCCCGCTACCAGCGCACGTCGATCATCTTCTGCTCCGCGATCCACATGTCCGACCTGGACCGCCTGAAGGGCTACCAGTGCGGGGCCGTGGACTACGTGTCGGTGCCGGTCGTGCCGGAAATCCTGCGCGCCAAGGTCTCCGTCTTCGCCGAGCTCTACCGGAAGACGCAGCAGCTCGAGGCGCTGAACCAGGAGCTGGAGCAGCGCGTGGCGATCCTCCAGAGCACCTCCGCGGTCGTCTACGTCATCGACGCCGAGGGGCGCTTCGGGCACGTGAACCGGCGCTTCGAGGAGGTCTTCGGCCTGACGCTCGACGCCGTGCGCGGGAAGACCGCCTACGACCTCTTCCCTCGCGACCTGGCCGAGACTTTCGAGGTGAACAACCGGATGGTCCTCGCGGAGAACCGCTCGATCGAGTTCGAAGAGGCGGTGATGAGCACGGGGGGGCTGCGCCACTACACCTCGATCAAGGCGCCGATCCGGGACGCCATGGGTCTCCCGCGCGGAATCGTCGCGGTGTCCACCGACATCACCGAGCGGAAGCACCTGGAGGAGGCGCTCCGCGACGCCGACCGCCGGAAGGACGAGTTCCTCGCGGTGCTCGCGCACGAGCTCCGCAACCCGCTCGCCCCGATCCGCAACGTGCTCCAGATCCTCCGCCTCCGGGCGCCGGAGGATCCCGAGCTCCTCTGGGCGCGCGACGTGATCGGGCGCCAGGTGGATCAGCTCACCCGCCTCGTGGACGACCTGCTGGACGTCTCGCGCATCTCGCGCGGAAAGATCAAGCTCCAGGTCGCACCGGTGGACCTGGGCACCGTCCTCGCCGGCGCCGTGGAGACCAGCCGGCCGCTCATCGACGCCCGCCTCCACCGCCTGGCGCTGCAGCTGCCCGAGCGACCCGTCTGGGTGCAGGGAGATCTCGTCCGGCTGACCCAGGTGGTCGCCAATCTCCTGAACAACGCCGCCAAGTACCAGGAGGTCGGCGGTTACGTCGAGGCCACGCTCGCGCGCGAGGGGGGCGAAGCGGTCATCCGCGTCAAGGACCAGGGGATCGGCATCGATCCCGACCTCCTGCCGGCCGTCTTCGACATGTTCGCGCAGGTGGAGCGCCCCACCGGCGCCGCCCAGGACGGCCTGGGGATCGGCCTTTCGCTCGCGCGCAGCCTGGTGGAGATGCACGGCGGGACGATCCACGCCGTGAGCGGCTCCGGCGGCAGCGAGTTCATCGTCCGGGTCCCCTGCATGGCCGCCGAGCCGCCGCTCAAGGGCGTCGCCCCCGACCCGGCGCCCTCGGAACAGGTCCCGCGATTCCGGGTCCTGGTGGTGGACGACAACACCGACGCGGCGGAGAGCCTGGGCACGCTGCTCCAGCACGCGGGGCACCAGGTCTCGGTGGCGCACGACGGACCGACCGCGCTCTCGATCGCGAGCCAGGAGCGGCCCCGCGTCGTGCTGCTGGACATCGGGCTTCCGGGAATGGACGGCTACGAGGTCTGCCGCGAGCTCCGGCGCACGGGGCACGAGAACGCCCTGATCGTGGCGCTCACGGGGTACGGCCAGGAGGAGGACCGGCAGCGCTCGCGCCAGGCCGGTTTCGACGGCCATCTGGTCAAGCCGGGCGACCCCGGCGAGCTGATCAAGATGGTCTCGGCGGCGCCGCGGTTCACGCGCACGGCGCCCGAGTCGGGTCTCACTCCCGAGTCGGGTCTCGCCCCCGAGTCCGCCTAGAGCCGCTCCGGCAGCTCCGCGATCGAGCCGATCACCGCCGTCGGTCGCGGGTCGGCGCGCGCCTCGTCGCCCTCGCGGTACTTGCCGGTCCGCACCAGGATGCCGGCAAGGCCGAGGCGCATCGGCGCGGCCACGTCGAACTCCGCGTCGTCGCCCGCCATGATGAGGCTGGCGAGACCGACCCCGGCCTGCTTCGCGACCGCTTCGAAGAGGAGCCGCGAGGGCTTCCCCAGCGTCTCGGCCGGCCGCCCGGAGGTGTAGGCGAGGAGCGCCGCCACGCCGCCGACGTCGGTGACCAGGGCGCCTTCCTTCCGGAAGTAGCGGTTCTGCGTGAGGGCGTAGAACGCGGCCCCCTCGAGCAGAAGGCGGAATGCCGGCTGGAGGTCGGCCACGCGCCAGGCGTGCGCCTCGGTCGCCAGGAGCACGGCCGGTCCCCGGTCGTCCTCCCGGAACCAGGAATACTCCGGCTTCTGCGCCGGATCCGCGATCAAGACCCCCGCGTCCTGTCCGCGGGCGGGGAGCTCGCGCCGCGCGACCAGCGCCGGCGTCCAGAGGTGCTCCGGATCGTCGAGGAGGCCCTGCGCCGCCAGGGCGCGCGCCAGCGCGGCGTGCGGTACGCTGGTCGTGTTCGTGACCAGCCGCAGCGCCATGCGCTCCCGGAGCCGGGCCACCGCCTCGGCCGCGCCCGGAAGGACCGGCCCCATCACGCCGTCGGTGAGGGTGCCGTCCACGTCCAGGCAGAGGACGCGCGGCGTCATGGGCGCAAAACGCGGCGGGGTCCCGGAGCGCTCAAGCGCTCCGCTTCCCGGTCAGGCGCGTCGCGAATCCCAGGAGCGGCTTCAGCTCCTGGACGCGGAGCAGCAGGCAGAGCCCCACGTAGACGGCGGCCGCTACCGTCAGCGCGGCGCCCACGACGAGGAGCCGCGCCACCACCCCGTGCAATCCCACGAGCGACTCCACTCCCCGCGACGTCGCGGCGGCCGCCGCGGCCGAGCCCACCGCCGCGGCGAGGATGCGCACGCCCGAGGCCAGCATCCTCCGCCCGCCCAGCCCGCCGATCTTCCGCCGCAGCGTCCAGAAGAGGGCGGTGAAGTTGAGCACCGATCCGATCGAGACCGCCAGCGCCAGCCCCGTGTGCTGGAAGAAGTGCATCAGCGGGAAGTAGAGGAGCACCGTCGCCCCGATCGTGCTCATCGAGATCATCACCGGGATGCGCGCCATCCCCAGCGAGTAGAAGGCGGGCACCATGACCCGCACCGCGGAGAACGCCGCGAGCCCCACGGCGTAGGCCCAGAGGGCGCGCGCGGTCTCGATCGTGTCGCTGGCGCCGAAGCGGCCGTGCTGGTAGAGCAGCGCGATGATCGGACGGGCCAGCGCGATCAGGAGGAGCGTCGCCGGCAGCGTGAGCAGGAGCACCAGCCGGAGCGAGAAGGAGAGGGTCGCCTTGAGGTCGGCCATGTTTCCGGCCGCGGCGTGCCGCGAGACCTCGGCCAGCGTGACCGTCGCGATGGCGACCCCGAAGAGCCCGATCGGCAGCTGCATCAGCCGGTAGGCATAGTTGAGCCAGGAGACGCTCCCCTGGACCAGCGACGAGGCGAGAAAGGTGCTGGTGAAGATGTTGATCTGGGCGGCGGCGATCCCGATCGAGGCGGGCGCCATCAGCGTCACCATGCGGATCACGCCGGGATCGCGGAAGGAGATCTGCGGCTTCCACCGGTAGCCGTGCGCCCGAAGCGCGGGCACCTGGATCAATAGCTGCCCCAGACCGCCGAGCACGGCGCCGAAGGCCATGCCGACGATCGGCTCCAGGCCGAAGCGCGGCATGTAGGGGGCGATCACGAACCCGGCCAGGATCAGGGCCAGGTTCAGCATCGTGGGCGCCACGGCCGGGAGGAAGAAGACCCGGCGGGTGTTCAGCACCCCCATCACCGCCGCCGCCAGCGACACGAGGAGGAGGAAGGGGGTCATGATCCGGGTCATGAGCGTGGTCAGCTCGAGCTTCCCGGGCACGGCCGCGAAGCCCGGTGCCATCGTCCTCACGATCCAGGGCGCGGCGAGAATCCCGATCAGGCAGAGCGCGGAGATGGCCACCAGGAGGAAGTTGATGACCAGGTTCGCGAGCCGCATCGCGGCCTCCGTGCCCCCCTCCTTCTCCGCGCGGGTCAGGGTGGGGACGAAGGCGGCGCTCATCGCCCCCTCGGCGAAGAGGTCCCTCAGGAGATTCGGCACCCGGAACGCCACCTGGAAGGCATCCACCGCGAATCCGGCGCCGAACTGGGCCGCGAAGACCTGCTCCCGGACCAGGCCCAGGACGCGGCTCATGAAGGTGGCGGCGGAGATCACGCCGGCCGCCCGGGCCATGCCCTGGTTCCGGGACCCCTCGACGGCCGCCGCGGCTCCGACGGGCGGGTCTCCCAGGATCAAGGGAACCTGGGGGATCGGGGAGGGGGCGGAGGTCGGCGGATCCGGGGGCGGCTCGGGGGTGGCGGTCACGGCGTCGGATGCTCGGCGCTGCCCGCTACCCTGTCAAGCGGGAAGGGGTTAGGAGCCGGCCGAAAAATCCGCTCGGGGAGCCGATTCGAGAACCTGCGCGGCGGCACAGGGTTTGATATAATCGAGGCCGATCCGGGACGACAAACTCCATGCTCCTTGCCCCGGAGACCCCATTCTCGAAACAAGGGGGCGACAGCCATGAGCGCGAACGACCAGGACAAGGACATCGTCGAACGTCTCATCGCGGAGACCAATCTCTCGGCTCGCATGGATGCCCTGATCGGGGAGATCTGCGACAAGCTTCGGGAGTACGGCGTCGCTTCGCCCCACAAGGTGTTCAACGACCTCGTCGATCCGTTCCGCGAATACTTCATGCTGGAGTATGAAGAAGAGCGCGGCCTGACCGGCTCCGACGAGGAGGAAGAAGAAGAGGACGAGGAAGAAGAGGACCGGAGCTACTAGGGATCGCCGACTCCCCGCGGCGGTTCCGCTCCGGTTCGTTCCTGCCCCTTCCCGTTCGGTTCCCCAGCCAGTCGGCGCAGGAACGCCAGATTCCTCCGGTCCATCACCACGCCGTCCTTTCCCTTGGGCGTCTCGAGAACCTTCGGCGTCCCGTGAAAGCGCGGGTCGCGCAGGATCCGCGCGAACGGCTCGGGGCCCAGCCGCCCGCGTCCCAGGTGCTCGTGCCGGTCCACCCGGCTTCCCCGCTCGTTCTTCGAATCGTTGACGTGGAAGAGGCGCAGCGATTCCAACCCCAGCACCGCGTCGAACTCCGCGAACGTGGCCGCGCAGCCGCGCTCGGTGACCAGGTCGTAGCCCGCGGCATGCACGTGGCAGGTGTCGAAGCAGACCAGGACGAGATCGGGGCGCGACACGGCGCTCCGGATCCGGGCCAGCTCCTCGAACCGCCGGCCGAGCGTCGTGCCCTGGCCCGCCACCGTCTCGAGGAGCGTCGCGACCGACGGCGCGGGCGCGAGTTCGCGGGCGGCGTCCAGCGACTCGGCGATGCGGGCGCACCCCGCGGCCTCCCCGCTTCCCATGTGGGCCCCCGGATGGGTGACCAGCCACCGCACGCCGAGCGCCTCGGCGCGCCGAAGCTCGTCGGCGTAGGCCAGGACCGACTTCCGCCGCAGCTCCGGGTCGGGCGAGGCCAGGTTGATGAGATAGGAGCCGTGCGCCGCGACCGGCGCCAGCCCGCTCGCCTGCCAGGCGTCCCGGAAGGCGAGCGCGTGCTGGTCCTCCAGCGGGTCGGCCCGCCAGCGGCTCGCGTTTTTGGTGAAGATTTGCATCGCCCGAATCCGTAGCTTGAGCGCGCGCTCGATTCCCAGGAGCAGCCCGCCGGCCACGCTCATGTGCGCTCCGATCAGGAGATCGCCATGGCCGGGAATGGGATGCGGTTTTCGGGAGGAGGCGGGAGTCCGTTTATTCACTGTAGAAATGGTCGGATTGGGCCGATGTTCGAGGGACGGGGAGAATGCCGGGATCGGGACGAAGCGACAAGCGTAGGAACCCCGGAGCGCGAACGCAAGTTCGCGCGGCGGCCCCGGCGCGCCGGGCCACGCCGGGGAAGGCCGCGGGGAGGGTGATGCCGGCCCGTCCGCCGGCGCGCTTCTGCATCCGCTGCGGCACGCGGATGCGGCGGATGCGCGAGCACGGGGTGATGCGTCCGACCTGTCCGGCGTGCGGCTTCATCGCCTACCGGAATCCGGCGCCCGCGTGCGGGGTGCTCCTGCAGCGCGGCGGGCAGGTCCTGCTCGCGCGGCGCGGGCACGAGCCGCGCAAGGACGCCTGGGGGATTCCGGCCGGCTTCATGGAGTACGGCGAGCATCCGGAGACGACGGCGGTCCGCGAGGCGCTGGAGGAGACGGGGCTGCGGATCCGCCTCACCGGTCTCTTCGGGGTCTACGCCGGACGGGACGATCCGAGGACGCGCGCGGTGCTGATCCTCTACCACGGGAAGATCGTGGGAGGGCGGCTCGAGGCGGGCGACGACGCGAGCGAGCTGGGCTGGTTCGCGCTGGACCGTCTCCCGCGGCCGATGGCGTTCCGCGCGCACCGCGAGGCGCTGCGCGACCTCCGCCGCGACAACCAGAGGAAAGCGAAAGCATGAGCGTACGGGTTCTCCATCTGGCCGACCTGCACCTTGGGGCCGCCTTCCCCTCGCTGGGGGAGCGTGCCGAGGAGCGCACGCGCGACGTGCTCTCGGCGTTCCAGCGCGCCGTGGAGTTCGCCGCCTCCGCCGAGAAGCCGGTGGACCTGGTCGTCATCGCCGGAGACCTCTTCGACACCCACGATCCCGCCGACGGCCTCGTCTTCGAGGTCGAGTCCGCCCTGGAGCGGTTGACGCGGGCGGGGCTCCCGGTGCTGATCGCGCCCGGCACCCACGACGCGTGCGGCTACCGCCGCTCGGTCTACCGCCGCATGCGCCTCCCCGAGGGGGCGCACCTGTTCCTCTCCCCGACGTTCGAGCCGGGTCCGCGGCATTCGGTGCGGGGCGAGTCGGTGCAGACCTACGGCATCGCGTTCGACGGGGCCGTCTGCGCCCGACCGCTCTCCGAATTCCGTCCCGAAGAGCTCGCCGACTTCCATCTCGGCGTCGCGCACGGGGCCCTGCAAGATTCGCCCACCTGGAAGATCCGCCCCCAGGACATGCCGATCACGCGCACCGAGATCGGCGCCTGCGGCCTCCACTACCTGGCGCTCGGGCATTTCCACAATTTCGCCGAGGTGCGCGAGGGGGGCTGCGTCGCCGTCTACCCGGGCACCCTGGAGGGGCGCAAGTTCGGCGAGAACGGTCCCCGCTACCTGATCGTGGCCACCCTCGGCCGGGAGGCGGTCTCGATCGAGCGCACGCCCTGGAACGCGCGCACCGTGACCGAGGCGGTCGTGGACTTCCAGATCGCCGAGATCCGGGAGGCGCGCCAGCTGGAGGAGCGGGTGGCGGCGTTCGCCGGGGACCGCGAGATCGTGCGCGTCCGGCTCACCGGCCCTGCGGAGTTCGTCTTCGACGCCGAGCGCCTCCTGGCGCGGCTCAAGCCCCGGTTCTTCCACCTCGAGCTGGACGACCGGACCTATCTCGTCAACGCCCGCCTTCTCGAGCGCTATCGCGAGGAGGCCACCGTGCGCGGCGTGTTCGTGCGGCGGATGCTCGAGCGGATCGAGCAGGCCGGCACCGCCGAGGCCAAGGAGACCGCCACGCTGGCGCTCCGGGTCGGTCTCGCCGAGTTCCAGAACCCCCGCCATGCGCCTTGAACGGGTGACGGTGGAGGGCTTCGGCCCCCTCTCGAACTACGACGCGGTCCTCGAGCCGAAGCGGCTGAATCTCATCATCGGCCCCAACGAGTCGGGCAAGTCCACGTTCGCGGGCGCGATCGTCGCGACCCTGTTCGGCGTTTCCACGCTGGAGACGGAGGAGCTCGCGCGCCCCTGGAGCGGCGGCACGCACGCCGCGACGATCGTCTTCGCCGCGGGCACCGGCCGCTACCGGCTGCGCCGGAACTTCCAGACGCAGGAGGTCTGCGTGGAGCAGCTCGACGCCGAGGGCGACGAGTCGAAGAGCGTCCTCTTCCAGGGCGTCGCCAACCCGCGCGGGAAGAGCCCCGAGCTCCAGCAGTACGAGGAGCTGCTCCGCGGCTGGCTGGGCTTCACCGAGGCCCGCCTCTTCCGCGAGTCCTCCTTCGTCTACGAGAGCGCCCTGGAGACGCGCGTCTCCCCCGAGCTCCGCCACCTGGTGTCGGGCGCCGTGGAGGCGGACTACCAGCAGATCCAGGAGGCGCTGCTGGAGCGCCTGGACTTCCTGACCCGCGAGCATCCGTACGATCCGCGCCAGCGCAAGCGCAACAACCGCTCGATCGAGACCCGCGAGGACCGCCTGGAGCAGCTCCGCGGGCGCCGGTCCCGGTCGGAGAACGTGCTCACCGAGCTCAAGTCGCGGACCAAGGAGCGCGAAGGGCTGGAGTCCCGGATCACCGAGCTCCGGGGCGAGCTGGCGGGCAAGGAACAGCTCCTCGCCGACCTCGAGACCTGGGTGACGCTCCGCGAGGAGCAGCGGAAGCTGATGAAGCGCGTCCCGGCGGTGGGGCAGGAGCTGGTCGTGGCGCGCCGGGCCCGGGGGCAGGCCGAGGAGATCGACCGGAGGATCTCGGAGTCGCTCGCGTACCTGGCGAACGCTCCGGACGAGGTGGAGCCCGACCTCCTCCGGCTGGGGATGCTCCGCTCGCAGCGGTCGCGGCACCAGAAGAGCGCCGAGACCGAGCGGGCGAAGCTGGAGGGCAAGAAGCAGGGCTCGCCGGCGCTCGCGATCGTGCTGGCGGTGGTGGGAGCGGCCGCGGCCGGAGGCGGCGTCTACGCCGGGCTCCGGAATCCGCTCTACGCGGGCGCCGCCGGAGCGGTGGGTGCGCTCGCGGGGTTTGCCGTCGGGCGGATGTTCGGCCAGAGCGCGGTCAAGACGCGCGCCGTGTCCGAGGCCCAGCTGAAGATGGCCGAGGAGAACATCCGAACGCTGAGCCAGGAGATCGATCAGATCGAGATCCGCGTGAATCCCTACATCTCGGGGCGGACGCTCGAAGTGGTGCTGGCCGACGTGAAGCGGTTCCGCGCCGCGAACCAGGAGCGGCGCGAGCACGCCGCCGTCATGCAGTCCCTGCCCGCGCCGGAACGTCTCGAGGCCGAGGCGAAGGAGCTGGACGAGGCGGTGGCGGCCCTGCGCACCAAGGAGAAGGCGATCCTGCGCCAGTCGCCGTTCCTGGCGCCGCTCAAGGAAGACCCGGTTCGCGCGGCCGAAGCCGCGGAGCGGCTGAAGCGCGAGACCGCCGGGCTCCGGTCCAAGATCGAGATCTCGCAGGAGGGGCTGGACAGCCTGTTGCGCAAGGCGGGCGGCGGCGAGGGGGATGCGGAGAACCTCGAGACGCTGGACGAGATGATCGCCGACGACGAGGCGGACCTGACGCGCGAGCGGCGGCAGCGCGACGCGCTCCTCCTGGCGCTCGACGTCCTCCGCGATTCGGTGATCGCCTATCAGCAGCAGCACGTGGGACGCCTGGGCGAGGTGGCGGGCGCCACGCTCGCCCGCCTCACGGCCGGGCGCTATCGCGCCGTGACCCTCGATTCCGACTTCACGCCGATGCTCGCCACCGACGGCAAGGAGCGCGTGCCGCTGGAGGCGCTGAGCCGGGGAGCGCGGGACGCCTTCTACTTCGCGCTCCGCGCCGCCCTCGCCAAGGAGCTGGCCGCTCGCGAGCCCGTGCCGCTCCTCCTGGACGACCCGATCGCGCACCTCGACGAGGAGCGCCGCGGGACGATGCTCGCCATGCTCGAGGAGCTGGCGCGCGAGATCCAGGTGGTGCTCCTGACCCATGACCGCCGCGTCCTGAACCAGGTCCGCGAGGCCCACGTGCTCGCCATGGGCGCCGTAGCAGCCCCGGCATCCTCCCGGAAGGTCGAAGCCCGGAAATAGGGCTCAAGGTTGGCTGGATTCAGCCGAAGCACACTCCGTATGGCCCGACCGACCCCGCCCCCTCCGACTCCGGATCAGAAAGCGGCCCGGATCCGCGACCAGGTGCTCGCGCTCGACGTGAAGCGCGTGGCCGACTGGATCCAGACGCTCATCCGCACGGTCAAGGCCATGCGCATGTACCTGCCGAACAATCCCACGCTGCACAAATTCCAGGGGGACCTGGAGGGGCGCACCTGGTCGGTGCTGAAGGAGATCGGGGACATCACGCTCACCGTGCAGCAGTTCGACTTCCTCTTCGAGAACTACTCCGTCTACCACAACGCCGCGCGCGAGGACTCGCTCGCCTTCCGCTTCTACGCCGACGGCGTGCGCGAGATCACGATCAAGGAGGGACTGGAGCCGCCGGAGCTTCGCGGCCTGCTCGACGTGCTCAAGCGCTCGACCGACGGCCCCTCCGGCCAGGATGACGTCGTGACGCTCCTCTGGGAGCGCGACTTCCGCCACGTCGAATACGTCTACATCCCGCTCGACGAGCTGATCGGCGATGCGTCGTCCGCGCCCAAGGGCCGCGAGGAGGAGGAGGCGGCGGGCGGCGAGCCGGGAGGCGGCCTTCCCTGGCCCGGCAGCGTCGCCGCGGAGGAGGAGCCCGAGGCGGCCGCGCCGCCCAGCTCCGATCCGGTGGGGCAGGCGATCGCGCCCGAGCGCTCGGACGACTGGGCCTCCGAGACGTCGGTGGACTCGGCCTGGGACGAGGCCGCCAGCGTGCAGTTCCGCATGACCGACGAGGAGCTCGCCACGCTCGAGGCCGGGATCCGGGAAGAGGAGTCGCGTCCCCTCGGATCCGAAGTGCTCGAGATCGTGGCGGCCATTCTCGAATCGGAGGAGGAGCCGGCCGGCTTTCTGGAATCGGCGGTGGCCTTCCAGCGCTTCATCGAGCTCGCGATCGAGGAGGCCGACATCGGGCGGGCCAACGCGCTGCTCGCCCGCCTCAAGACGATCGCCGCGAAGAAGGCCGAGCGTCACGCGGATTTCGCCGGCATCGCCGAGCAGGTGATCCGCGAGATCGGACGCCCCAGCTTCCTCGCGCAGGCCGCGCCCACACTGAACGCGCACCCCGAGATCGATCCGGCCGTGCTCACGAACTTCCTGATCCAGCTGGGCTCCGGCGCGGCTCCGGCCGTGTGCGACCTGCTCGGCCAGGTGAACCACGTGAAGCACCGGCGCGCGCTCTGCGAGGCGCTCGCCACGTCGTGCCGGGACGACGTCGAGATCCTGATCGGGCGCCTCGGCGACTCGCGCTGGTACGTCATCCGAAACGTCGTCTACGTGCTGGGTCGCATCGCGCATCAAGGGGTGGAGCGCGCGCTCGATCGGGCCCTGCACCATGAGGACGTCCGCGTGCGCAAGGAAGCCGTGCGGGCGCTGGGGAAGATCGAGAGCCCGACGAGCCGCGCCTATCTCATCTCCGCCTTCCGCGACGCCGACGCCGGCGTGCGGGTGCAGGCGGCCGCGACGCTGGCGGGCAAGCGCGACGAGCGCGCCGCCCAGAGCATCCTGCAGGTGATCGCCGCGCCCGAGTTCCCCCGGCGCGACCTGGGCGAGCGGCAGGCCTTCTTCGAGGCGCTGGGCCGTTCGGGCTCCGACGCTCTGGTGCCGCAGCTTTCGGCCACCCTCACCAAGGGGACCCTCTTCCGGGCCGGGAACGACGAGGACCGCTACCATGCCGCGCTCGCCCTCGCCTGGCTCGGCACGCCGGCCGCGCTGGCGGTGCTGAACCGCGAGCTTTCGGGCAAGCGCGAGCCGGTCCGGAAAGCGGTGGAGGCGGCGCTCACCGTGGTCCGAAACGCCGGGATGAACACGGTCGGGACGGCCAGGTCCGAGGAGGAGGGCGAATGAGCGGGATCACCAAGACCCCTCCTCCCGGCGCGCAGCGGCGCGGAGGGGACGAGGCGGCGCGCGTCGCGGTGCAGGGACGCGGTCTCGCGATCCACCTCTGCGTGCTGCTCAAGACCGCGCGCGTCCACGACGTCGGGAACGTGGCCTTCCAGGGCCCCCTCACCAACTTCATGGATACGGTCGAGCAGATGTGGACCGCCGAAGGGGATTTCAAGCTCCAGTCGATCGGCGACTTTCTCTATCTGAACCAGCACCGGCTCCGGGTCGACGCCTCTTCCTATCCGAGCTACCAGTACCTGATCGACGAGTTCAAGACGCGGGGCATATCGGGGTTCGTCTTCACCGGGAAGCTCACCCCTCCCGAGGTGAAGAAGTTCGTCCGGCTCTTCCTGGACGTGGACGTGAAGGCGGCCGATCCCTTCGACGAGTTCGCCGAGGCGCTCTCCAAGCTCTCGGTCGAGCGGCTGGTGCCGCTCCGCGCCGTGGTCCCGAACGCGGGGCAGATCGACAGCGCCGAGGCGCGCGACAGCCGGAAAGCGGCCAAGCGCACCTTCTACCGAGCCATCGAGTCGGCCCGCACCGTCATGCTGAGCGCGCGGGACAAGCGCCCCATCGACCTCCGGAAGGCGAAGCGCGCGGTGCAGGGGATCGTGGACCTGATCCTGGAGGAGGAGTTCTCGCTCTTCGGCCTCACGGCGATCAAGAACCACGACGAGTACACCTTTCAGCACTGCGTCAACGTCTCGATCCTCTCGATCGCGCTGGGACAGCGGCTCGGATTGTCGAAGAAGCTGCTGGGCGAGCTGGGGGTCGCGGCCATCCTCCACGACCTGGGCAAGGCGACGATCCCCCCCTGGGTGCTCAACAAGCCCGGCAAGCTCACGGCCGAGGAGTGGAAGCTGATGACCGATCACCCCGTCCAGGGGGTGAAGATGATCGCGAAGATGAGAGGGCTGAACGACCTGGCGCTGCGCGCCATGATCGTGGCGTTCGAGCACCATCTGAACTACGACCTGAGCGGATACCCGCAGATCGGGCACGAGGCGAAGCAGACCCTGTTCGGGCGCATCGTCTCGATCGCCGACTGCTTCGACGCCATGACCGCGCACCGCGCCTACCGGCGCACGCCCTTCACGCCCTACGAGGCGCTCCAGCAGATCGTCACGAAGAACCGCGACAAGTTCGACCCGCTGCTCCTCAAGGCCTTCATCAACACGGTCGGCATGTACCCCGCCGGCACCGTGGTGCTGCTCGACACGAACGAGATCGCGGTCGTGACCGCGCACAACGCCCACGACATCTTCCGCCCCAAGGTGCGGGTCGTGGCCGACAAGGAGCGGAAGCGGCTGGAGGAGGGTCCCGTCGTGGACCTGAGCGTCCGGAGCGAAGAGACCGGCGCCTTCGCGGTCGGCATCGTCTCCGCGCTGAACCCCGAGGAATACGGCGTCAACGTCGCCGACGCCCTGGCGTAAGCGGTTTCCTCGCTTCTGCTCCCCACGTCCTAGTATGTTCAGAGTGCGGCTCCCGACGCCAAGCCTCGGGCGTTAGCCCCACAGCCCCGTTGCATCCTCCCTCGAACGATCCGGCACGTCACAACACCCTGTTGCTAAGCCGAGAGAACGTCAAGATTCGTCCTCGGACGGAAAGACGAATGTGGACCCCGCGTATACCCCCGCTGGCTTGCTCGATGTCCTTTGCTGGAAAGACGAGTGTGGACCCCGTCGTACACCACAGGGGCTCAAAGAAAGACGAGGTTCATCCCTGCGAGAGGGCAGTCCTCCTCGCTCCGCCGGCGGTACGGTGATCGTGAGCGGCCCGGCGCTCCAACCCCTTGTGTGTCCTACCTACCGCCAAGGCAGCCCCTAGGAAGGGCTCGTCTAGTAAGCCCAGAGACGTTGCTGAGGACGACATGGAGACGCAAGATGCAATTGCTACCTTCTTCTACCCCGAGCCATTTCCGTTGACTGCCGCGGCCGAGCGAAGCAGCGTCGATTCAGGTCACTCCGCGATGGAGGGCGCTCGACGAAAGGAAGCTGAAGACCCCGGCGAGACTGCGGTGCCAGCGCCCCGGGCGCTTCCATTCGCGGTCGAGGTGTGCCTCATGGCGGCAATCCCCCTAATTAGTAGAGCGGTGACCAGCGCCGATGGTTCGGCGCTGTCGTACAAATTTGCTCGGAAGATGTAACACGATGGTCGCTTCAAGGGTGAGGAGGGCCGAATGGTCGAGGATGGCTTCAGCCTTGTGATACGCAAGATGCTTGTGTCCGTGTTGCTCCTTCTACTCTTGGCGGGGCCAGCCTCCGCTCAGTACATGTTCCTCGATGTCGACGGAAACGGGACCTCCGGAGCTGAAGACACCCTGTCATCGTCGGGTGCAACCCAGGTCAGCATTTGGCTGGTCACGAATCAGAACCGAGAAGGCTACGAGGCGTCCTGTCCTGGAGGCGGCCAGCTGACGGTCAACTCCTACGAAGTGATCCTTCGGGCTGTCGACGGCCAAGTCAACTGGGGCACATTCCAGAACAATCAGACTTCCATGTCCACGGAGTTCGGCACACAGGTCGGGAACTCAGATTTCCACACTGGCTACGCCGGTGCAACGGCGTTGCCGCCTGGAAAGTTCAAGCTCGGAACTCTTACCGTCAGCGTTGCGGATGGTTCGCCCTCATTGCAGATCGTGCCCACGACACCACTGGCAGGTGTATACGGCACGAGCTTCGGATCTGCCTGCACCGGCCAGGACAATGACAACACCTTGAAGCTCGGAACCGACTGGTATGACGTTGATGGCGCGGGTGCTCCCAGTGCGCCTCCATCTGGCGAGGCATCTCTATTGGCTTCTGGCGGCGGTTGGATCGTCCTCGGCGGGAATGTAATCGACGGCCCCTATCATCTGCGGATGACTGGGGGACGAGTGACTATCAACGGCTTCTCCCTCCCGCCTCCCCCATCTGCAGGTCCACCGCAACTGAGCCGCGATGGCGAGCAAATCGCTGCGCTAGTCCAAAGAGTAACGAGCTTGAGGGATTCCTTGTCGCAGGCAGGGGCGGCAACGTCGTACATCGAGCAGCAGCTTCGTCAGCTGAGTACCGCCAGTCCTCTTGTTCAGGGGGTGTCTTTGTCGGGCGGAGTCGCCCAGATTCACTTCCGGAGCGGCTTCACTTTCGGGCTACCACTCAGCAAGACCTATCAAAGGGACGAGGGGTCGGGGCCGAGCAGGCATGAGCGGGAGGTCTCGACGCTTCGAGACCTACAGAAGCTAGTCGAGATGGGCTGCATCGTATTCATCATCGACTCGAACACTCAGCACGTGGTCTCCGCCGTCAACGCCAAGTCGGCACTGGCCGCTGCATCCGACATCCGCGCAGGAAGGACCCCGAGCGGTACCAAAGCCTACGCGTTACCTCGTCGCGTCAAATCGCAGCTTGAGCGCCCCGCGCGTCTCGTACGTCAATGATGAGGGTAAGCACAATGCGCAAAGGAGTGTTGAGCGGTGTTGTTCTAGGGGCGCTTCTCACTACGATGATCCCGAGCCGAGCGCTCGCGTTGTTTGGTACGCCCGATTCCGCACGCGGATTTGCATTCTCCTTGCTCGAGTGGGACACGACCCTCGTCAACGTCCTCTCGAACGCTCAGATCGCGATGGCCTCACAGGGCTACAACCCAACTCTTTACCGTCAAACTCAACTCAACCAGAACGACTCGCTGTCGTTCTCCTTCATCGAAGAGATCAGCACGCCCTTCGGAGCGGGGGCGTTCTTCACTCATGGAACGGAGGCGGATTCACTCACGGCGGGTACCGGTGGGGAACCAGCAATCCAGTTCTTCGACAACTTTCCATTGGCGTATTCGAAGTGGCAAGAGCTTGTCAGTAGCGGCGTGGTGTCATACGCAGAGACCAAGGTCGACGAAGTGGATCATCGCGGCGCAACGTATTACGCCATCATCCTCCTTAGTCCGGGCATCAACCGTCTCGCACAACCGAGAAATGCAGTTCTCAACGCGAGCGCCTCGTACGGTGGGGGGCAGTACGCGAATTGGTCCGCGAACGGCACGATCACGATGGCCTCCTATTTCCCCGCCGGACCGCTCTCGACCGCTCCGACCGATGCGGCCGTATTCTGGGCGCGTATGCGCGGGCTGAACGGGCGGTTCAACCGAACGTTTGCCAACGCGCGAGCCGCTACGGGACTCTCCTCATTTCCATCATTGGCGGGCTCAAGTCTTGTCCTGGCGCCATGGGTGGATGAGGTGTTCCCAACCGACGGGGATTCCGTGACGGGGCCGCAGGTTGCTTACATCTCCTTTGACACCGGGATGGATACAACTGGAACGACCGACTCCCTCATCACGGTGCATGATGCCGTCGAGTTCTGGGGTGGGGCGTTGCCGAAGTGGACCGCTCCGTTTTCCCTCGACTACAAGCTATTCCCGGACTACACGGGGCTCGGCTGGATACAAATAGACGGAGCGCGGATTCGATCCGAGGGTGGCATACCGATGAACACCGATGAGACGAATCTCATCGCTGGAGATACCCTCTTGTACTTCTACCCTTGCAGGAATCCAGACCGGCCAGCCGTGGCGTTTCATACCCGAACGGCGACCACAGTAGCCGGAGGGAATCGGATTCGTTTCACAACCGACTGGGAGCACAACACGAGCTCGTTCACGGTTGAACGCGTAGGCGGTTCGGCACTCCCAACGCTTCCGTCGTCAGGCACAGGAGGACCAGGCGTCTACGAGGTTCTGGATCCCCTCGGCGTGGCTGGAGACCGGTATAGGCTTACGGAGCATCAGACCGGAGGTCGCCCAGATCTCCGCTACGACGTATTCGAGGCTCGCCCCCAACCCATGGTCTTCTCGGGCGAGCCCATAACGTATGATCAGGATTCGCTTGCCATAGAGATGGAATTGATGGACAGCGACAGCTGCGAGATCGCACCGAGGTCTATTCCAGGCAGGTATGTAATCATCGCACCCGACGATCTCTGTGCCGCTCTGTGTCCGTACGATTCCCTTATGTCGTGGCTGGGTGTGAGCACGGACATCATCCCGATCTCTCAGACCTTCATTCTGGGCGGCATCCGCGGCTACCTCCAGTATGCCGCACACTTCAACACGATGTACGCCCTGCTTGTCGGCGACGCGAACGATGGCCAGTGGTGGGACGATCCCAGCAAGTGGATCAATGGGTGGAAGTATCCTCGCGTTGGTGCTACAGGACCGCACGTACCTTCGCAGCCAGAATTGAACATGATCCCGACGTTTTATACGGCCGATGCCGACTCTCCCGGTGTGGCCATGTCCTTCTACACCCCGTACTACGCCTCTGACCTACCCTACGCCGATGTCGACAACGATGGCTTGCCGGATCTCAGAGTCGGGCGGCTACCTGTACACTCAGCACAGGAGATCTACGCCTACACCGCCAAGCTCAAAGGGTTCTTGCAGGCATCGGCGCCGCCTGGGGCCCCCAAAACTGCATTTCTAACCTATGCACAGGACAATGGGACCCTGCTCGGGATGTCAGTTGAGGAAGACGCCGACGAGGTGGAGGCCGTCTTTCCGGGGGCGAGCAATGTCGGTCGACTCACGGATACGGAGACCACGTCCTGGACTTATCAGCACCGTGAGAGTCAAGCTGACAGCGTTGCAAACGCGGGACCGGACCGGATCCTGTGGCTTGCCTCAGGGGCACAACGGGATATCTACGCGAACTACTGGCGCCTTGACCAGGGATGGAGCATGGCCCACCTCAGTTCGCCGACCACGCCAGGTAGATTCTTCGTTTCTCTTGGGCTCTCCTGCGGGATGGGGAACTTCGATCAAACAGAGGACTACACGAGTTGCGATTCGACCGGGCCCGATCCAGCGCACTGCACCGGCCCGATCCGCCCCATCCCCGAGCGTCTACTGTTTGAGCCAGCCAAAGGTGCGATCGCGGTAATCGGCCCGACGCGGGGCACCTTCCAGCCCGCCAATGTGATCCTTGCAAAGGAACTCATCAAGCATATGTACTCGTCTGGCTACGACTTAGGCACGGCATTCATGCTCGCGCAGCGAAACGCCATCGTGCACCACCCCGAGTACAAGAACGTATTTCGCTCGTACGTCCTCCTGGGTGATCCAGTGATAGGAGGTCCGACGATCACGGGAATAGCTGAGGCTTCTGCCCCGGGCTTGCGAACGGGACTCTCGGCGCCGAGACCCAATCCATTCAACCCCAGCACCATGTTTGAAGTGACCTTGGCATCGAAGGGTGCCGTACACTTCAGGATTTTCGATGCACAGGGAAGGCTCGTACGAACGCTTCTTCGCGGAGAGGTGGTGGGGCCGGGGCGAATCCAGGTGCGATGGGACGGGAGGAATCAGGCCGGCAACACAGTCGGTAGTGGAGTCTTCTTCGCAAGGATGGAGACCGAAGGGTCAACATTCGGACGAAAGCTGGTGATGTTGAAGTAGAGCCACGATCATCTACTTCAAGATCAGGAATCTCCCGGTGGTGGTACCATCGGGAGATTCTAGTTTGTAATACTTGACTCCTGTAGGCAGTTGCCTCGGGAGGCCGGCCCGAAGTGGAACGTCGTGAAACCCAGACGGGAGATTCGGATCATCGAGTGGTGTACCTATTAGTCGGCCATGCACATCGTAGACGGTGAGGCGGGTCCGTCCTGTGCGGGCCGTGTGAAATGAGAGGACAGGTGCGATGCTTGGGTTTGCGGTGATGGCTGCATCTCTGAAGTCGCGCTGTGGGATTACGTCAATGTCCAGGCCGCCGGAGAGCGCCACGCCCGTTGTCAGCCGGCCCTCGACCATCACTGACACCCATTGTCGACCGTCAGGGAGATCCGCGAAGAGCTGCCGAAGATCGTCCTTCCCAAAGCACACCGCCTGATCGAGAACGCCGTTGTTGTCGGCGTCGAGGGGTGCCGAATTGTACTCGAGTGCCCGGATCCCACTCCCAGCCGGCCGAGAAAGCCGTAAAGTGCTCCAATCCAAATCTGCAATATTGAACCCGCCGTCAACTGGTTCGATCCGGATACAGTAACGAGATGCTCCGCTTCCTAGGCGTAGTGGTACGGCGTTCGAGAAGGCCCGGGCGCTCAGCGCCATGGCCACAACATCTACTCCGACCAGCGCTGTGTCGGAAAGGGCGACCTGGCCGGGTCCCGCCGACGACACCGTGACTAGCCTGATAGCATAGCGTCCCGCTTGGCCCGGTTGGGGTGTCCAGACGAAGCGTGCGGACGGCGGAGCCAAGTTGACGGAGAGGGCTGAGCCAGTCGGTAGGTCTTCTCCCCGAAGGTCGATGATAGGATCCCCGTCTGGTTCCGTGACGGATACGTCAAAGGCGACCTCCTGACCTTCTACTCCCTGAACTTCCTCTGGGGCAAGGACCGTCGGCGCTCGATCCACGTTGGATACGATGAGTGCAGTTCCAGCCATTCCACTGCCCTCGTTCTCCGCGAAGAAGTTAACGAAGAAGTAGCCTGCTTGATCGAACCCGGGTGCCCAGCGGAATTCGGCGCTGCCGTTTGTTGGACTCGTCTCGAACATCGCGCCACTCGGCAGCCCCTCGGCACGCAATGCCGCGATCGCATCCCCATCGGGATCAGAGACCGTCACGAGAAATGACAGGGAGTCACCCTCTGCGCCTTGAACCGTGTTTGGCGCAAGCACGACGGGGTCGCGATCATTGTCCATTACTGTGATCACGAGGAGGCCGGAGCCCGAGAGCTCTACCCCATCCTGACCGGTAGATCGGGCCGTGAAATCGATGACGTACTGCCCAGCCTGATCGTAGGCGGGGCGCCATACAAGCACTCCGGATGTCCTGGTTGCGTCCACCTGGAACTCCGCACCGGCAGGAAGATCCATCGCATCGAAGCTGGTGATCGGATCGCCGTTGGGGTCGGCAGCATGCATTGTCACACGCATGGTCACCGCCTCCAGGCCAAACTCCCCTCCAGGGCTAGAGATCAACGGACCACGTTGGGCGGATTCAATTGCGATGAAAGTTGTATCGCTCGCCTGTGCACTGTTCGTAGCGGTGAAGCCGACGATGTAGGAACCTACTTGGCCCGCTCCCGCGTTCCACACGAACTCACCATGCGATTGATCGGGTGAAGGTGTAAAGGAGGCCCCGTTGGGCAGCGGGCCCGCCGATAGGGTGCCGATTGGCTCTCCGTCAAGATCCGCGGCCGAAACAGAGAATCGGATCGTATCGCCCACAAAGGCGCGGATCACGGCTGGGGAGGACACGATCGGAGCACTCATTCCCAGAACCGCCGAGCGAAGGTCGGGTCTCGGGCCGATTGGCTCTTGGTGGGCTGGCTTCGACCCGTCTTGCTGGGCAGCGCCGGTTGCGATGAGTAGTGACCTCACCACGGCAGGGGGCGCAGTGACTCCGCGTTGCTTGGCGATCCCCTCGATCGAGGCGACCGCTGATGCGACGAGGGGTGCCGCGCTTGAGGTTCCCCCGAAGAAGCCAGTGTAGGATCGGTTCGGTCCCTCAGCAGCATAGAGGTCACCTACTCCAGTCGTCACAACTCGATGTCCCCAGGACTGAAGATCGAGGCGGGATCCGAAGTTGGAGTAGGTCGACCGGGATCGGTCAGGCCCCAGCTCTGGAGCGATTGGAGGTACACCCGCCCCAACCATGATGGCTCCCGAATTGTTCTCAGGGAGGAAGGGGGCATGGCCGAAATTGCCGGCCGCGTAGACAGGATCGTCAAGATCTTGGTTGCCGTTCCCGGCGGGCTCAATGACATGGATGCCATTTCCGACAGCCGCCAGGATCGCGTTGTAGATGGCCGCCTGCCACTCGACGGGTACATATCCGAGCTGGGTTCCGTCGCCTCGGTAGTATGGGCCGATGGTCTGAGCTTCGATGAGGATCACGTCGCCAGCTTCTAGCTGAGTCGCGGCCCAGAGGATCTGCTGGAACAGGGCGTATCCCGAATCGAGGTAGACAGGCGCTACAAAGCAGCGAGCCCCGTAGGATGCCCCGGTTGTGCCCCAACCATTGGGGAGACTGAACATGGTTCCGAGCACCTCGGTTCCGTGGTCATCCTTTGGAATCGTTCCAAGGGAATCGGCCGGAGGAACGAGTATCGTGGACGCCGGAAGGTCTTCGTGATCGAGGTTCCATCCACCCTCGATGTCACAAATGGAGACCCCTGCCCCAGTGCCCCCGAGGATCGACCATGCAAATTGGGCGTCTTGTCCACCGGGCGCCGGCGATAGATATCCCTGTAGCGTCGCGAAGTCAGGCACAGAAGGGGCGGGCGCAGGAAGGGGAGCGGCAAGAGCGAGCTCGACCTCCGGGAGTCCGTTCAACGCATCGATAACCGCCTCGGCCGGTGCTCCCGCTGGCAGCTCGACGATGTAGTAGTTTGAGAGGTTGGCAATCTGCTTTCCGAGTGCTTGCTCTGCACGAAAACTCAGTGTTCTGAGCATTCCTCGATCGATAGTTGATGCACGTCTCCAGCGCCCTCCGAACCCCCGGATCCTGCTCAGCACATCCACAACCCGGGGCGATCCCAGCGAGTGGATGGATTGCCAGGCCGAACTCCCTGGATCAGGGCTCTCCAGGTCTAGCCCGTCCTCAAACTTCACCTCGACTCGGCGTCGATCGAATCCGGGAGGAATGCTGGCTCGAGCCGGCTTGATACAGCGCTTGCGTGGTCTCAAGGACGCGGCTTCTGCCTTCGACGGCGAGGCCACCGTCGCTAGGACACCGAGCAGGAGAGTCGCGCAGAAGAGTGCCGCCAAGGTGCGTGAACTAATGGTCATCCTCACATCCCGAGCGTAGCCGGACCGAGCATCGCCAAGCGCCTCCACGGGCACAGGGTGCCGACCTTATGGATATCGGCTCCCTTGCCAGATTAGGGGCCCGCCTGACGGTTGGAAAGAACTTCAAGCTATTGCGCAACATCCATATGGCCTCCTGCCGCAAGTGTCTCTGGGAGATGGCTGGTATCGTGTCGCTCGTCACACGATGAGGAAAGGCAATATGAGGGCGATGCGGTTCGGCATAACGCGCGCTGCGAGTCGTCCCACAGGTCCCTCATGAGTAGTCGACAGGACAGAACTTGCGACTTGGGGATCGCTCCTGCCGCAAGTCCTCTGCCTGGAGAGACAGAGGATTTCCCGAGACGGGATATGGATCCAGGCCGAAGGGGGATCACCGTGTCAAGACCGCCTGGACCGTGAATCCTCGAGTTCGAAAAGGGTTACGTTCGGAGAGCCAGACGCAACCCATCGCGAAACTTCGCGGCTCCTGCGGCGCCGCGATTTGCGTCTACCGGTGCATTGGAGGCGCAAACTCTAGATTAACTTCCTGAGTGCTTCCGCATCGCCGCTGGGGAGAGGGCATCCCGGCTGTAGTGGCATTACCACCCAAACCCCACGGCAGATAGACCAGGCATTGGCCACCACTGGTTGGCGCTCCGCTTGACGCGTTTGTTTCTCCCCTGTAATCTATTGCGGTTTCGCGACTTCTGCCCAAGATACCGGAGGCTTCGTGCCGCTCCATCGTCCCCGCGCGCTCATCGTCGACAAGGATTCCGCCGAGACCCATGCGCTGACCGCCGCGCTGGACGCGGACGGGTTCGACGCGAAGTGGGTGAAGGACGGGGAGCAGGCCTTCAATGTCCTGGACGCGCCCGGGCCCGATGAGGCCGGCGCCACGCCACCCGGTCCGGAAGTCGTGATCGCCGAGCTGCGCGCGCAGCGGGTGGACGGGATGCGTCTCCTGGAGGTGGCCCGCCGCCGCAATCCCGAGGTCTGCGTCATCCTGATCGCCGACGCGGGCACGATCGAGCTCGCGACCGAGGCGATGCGCCAAGGGGCTTACGATTTCCAGACCCGCCCCCTGAACCTGCCCAAGATGCTCGCCGTCATCCGCCGCGCCCTCAGCCATCAGCAGCTCGTGGGGCGCGTCTCCGACCTGGCCGAGCGGCTGGAGGAGCGGGCGCGCGTTCCCAGCCTGACGGGAAACTCGCGGGCCATGCAGGACCTCTACGCGCGCATCGCTCAGGTGGCGGGCACGCGCGCCACGGTGCTGATCCAGGGGGAGACCGGGACCGGGAAGGAGCTGATCGCCAAGGCGCTCCACCAGCTCTCGCCGCGCAAGGACGAGCGCTTCGTGAAGCTCCACTGCGCGGAGCTCTCGGAGAACATCATCGAAAGCGAGCTGTTCGGGCACGAGCGGGGCGCCTTCACCGGCGCCGAGCAGCAGCGGCGTGGGCGCTTCGAGCTGGCCGACCAAGGGACGCTGTTCATCGACGAGATCTCCGAGGTCCCGATGAACATCCAGACGAAGCTCCTGCGCGTGCTGCAAGACCGGCAGTTCGAGCGCGTGGGGGGCGAGGAGACGGTGACCGTGGACACGCGGGTGATCGCCGCGGCGAACCGGCCGCTCGACCTGCTCGTCGCGCGCGGGCAGTTCCGCGAAGACCTCTACTATCGCCTGCGGGTCGTGCTGCTGGAGGTGCCGCCGCTCCGGGAGCGCCGCGACGACATCCCGATCCTGGTCGAGGAGTTCATCCAGACGTTCAACAAGGAGCACGCGCGCAAGGTGACGGGGGTGACCCGCGGCGCCGTGGACCGGATGATGCAGTACGACTGGCCGGGGAACGTGCGCGAGCTGAAGAACACCGTCGAGGAGATGGTGCTCTTCACGCAGGGGAAGCGCCCGCTGGACGTGAGCGACCTCCCGATCGCCCTGCGGCAGCAGCGGACCTCGACCGCCCCGGAGCTGAACCTGACGGTGGGGATGTCGATGGCCGAGATCGAGCGCGCCGCCATCGAGGCGACGCTGCGCAGCGTCGGCTACGACAAGCAGAAGGCCGCGGCGGCGCTCGGGATCGGGCTCAGGACGCTGTACCGGAAAGTGAAGGAGTACGGTTTGTAGCCATGCGCGGGGCCTGGCTGGCGATCGCTCTCGCCTGGTCGCCCATTCTCGCGCGGCCTGCCCTGTCCGCGACGATCCATGAGTTTCCCCATCCCTCCGTGGTCGTGCAGTTCCATCCGCGCGGGGACCGGCGGTTTCAGGTTTCCGACCTGGAGGAGGCACTTCGCCTGGGGGCCAGCGCCGCCGAGCTCGATCTCCGGTGGCGTGAGGCCGACTCCAGCGTCGTCTGCTCGCACGACCGGCGCGACGTCGGCGCTGCGCCGTCGCTGGACCAGGCGCTCGCCGTGCTCTTCGGAGTCCAGGACGAGGGATCCACGGTTCAGCACGACGGGCTTCAGTTCTTCCTGGTTCTGGACCTCAAGGAGGAGCAGCCGGCGTTCCATCGCGCTCTGGTCCGTTCGCTGGCCGCTCATGCGGCGCGCTGGGCCAGCTCCGGATCCCCCACTCCCGACCCACGTGGCATCACCGTGGTGATCTCGGGATTCCGCGCGGCCCTGGAGCGTTCGGTCGGGTCCGCGGCGCTGGATACCCTCTGCATCGTGGAGGGCAGGAACTATGGGCGCCGCATCCAGGTTCAGGACGGCCCGAGCCGTTTCCAATGGCTTGCCGTGGACTACCCGATCGACCGCGAGCGCGTTGGCGACTTCCACGAAGGACGCGATCCGCGGGCGCTCGGGCGCTTCAACGTCCGCGTCGTGGCCGCGGGGCCGAACCTGGCTCGCGCGGCGGCTGCGGGAGCGGATGCCGTGAACGCCGACCTCGGGGAAATCGGCGCCGCGATCCGGGCGGTCAGGGCCTGGGCGGGGGCGGAGCGCCGCCCGTGAGCCGCGCGACCTCGGCGCGGAGCAGCGCCGCCTCGCGGGGATCGGGCTCCAGAGAGGCCGCTTCCTGCATCGCGGCGATCCCGTCGGCGGGCCGGTGGAGCTTGTTGATGTAGAGCACCGCCAGGTCGCGTCGCGCGAGGCCGCGCTCGGGCACGCCTTGCGGCACGGCCTCGAACTGGGACGCCGCCTCGTCGAACCGACCCAGCTCGGCCAGGATCTGCGCCACGTTGAGGCGGATCCGGTTGTCTCCGGTCATCTCCAGCGCTGCGTTCAGCTCCGGCAGCGCCTCTTCCTTCCGCCCCAGCTCGCGCAGCGCGAGCCCGCGGTAGAAGTGCCCCGAAGCGCTCCGCGGCAATAGCGCCAGTCCCGCGCGCGCGGCGGCCTCGGCGCCGGCCGCGTTCCCCTTCCCGAGCAGCGCGATGGCCAGCCCGATCTGGAGCTGGCCGTTCATGTTCCTCGAATCCACGAGAAGCCCGCGGTGCGCCCACTCCTCGGCGCGGTCGGGCTGGTTCAGCTTTCCGAAGAGGGCCGACATGTCCGCGCACCAGAGCGCGAGCCTCGTCGTGTGGTTGGGGCGGGGCATCAGCGCGGCGAAGAGGCTCTCGCGCTGAGCCGCCGTGCTGAGGGGTCCCGGCAGCGCGCGCACTTCGATCTCCGGGCCCGACGCCTTCTCGTTGCGCGTGCTCCAGACCAGCCGGCCATGCTCGCGGAGCCAGCGGTAGAAGGCGACCTCGACGGGATAGTTCGCGGAATCGCTCTCGAAGCGGCCCGAGATGCCGGTCGACTGGATGTAGTAGCGGATGCCGTCGAGGAACTCCGGGTGGTAGGCCGGTCGCACCAGAGGGGCCTGGGTCGCGAAGAAGGGCCAGATCAGGAACACCCGCTCGGGCTCGCCGAACACAGGGCCGTACAGCTCGACCACCGCGGGCGCGTCCGTTGGAAGGTTCGCCTGGATCCACTTCCGCGCGACGTGGCGCGTGTCGGGAAGCCGGAGCGTGGAACGGATCTGGGCCAGCTCGGGGAGCGGCCACGCGGCCGCGAGTGCGGCGACCAGCGCGGGAACGGCCAGCGCCCGGCGTCCCTTGAGGCGGGCGCCCGCGCCGGAGCGAAACCGGGCCAGCGCCCATTCGAATCCCGCCGCCGCCGCCAGCACGAGGATCGGCATCGCGACGAGGATGTAGCGCTCCTGCGCCGCCTTCAGCATCCCGTTTACGAGAATCAGCACGCCCGCCGTGCCGACCAGGACGCGCTCGGCGCGGCCGCGCCTCCAGAGGACGACGGAGCCCGCGATCGCCAGGAGATAGGCCGGCCACCCCAGCGCGTGCGGCAGCGAGGCGATCAGGTAGGTCGGAAGCGAGATCGGAAAGGTGGACTGGCCGACCCAGCTCGAGAAGAGGCTCGCTTTCTGGCGATCGAGGTCGCGGAGCGTGGTCTTCCAATCGAGGAGCGTGTAGGGGGTCGCGATGAAGAGGGCGACGGCGGCCGCCGCGATCCCGAGCCACAGGGCCCGGTTCTTCAGCCCGCGCGGATGGGCGAAGAGATAGGGAAGCCCGACGACGAGGGGGACGTACTTGCTCGCCCCCGCCAGGCCGATCATGGCCCCCGCCAGGATCGAGTCGCGCGTCCTTCCCTTCCCGCGCGCGATCCGCACCATCGGAAAGCAGGCGAGCAGCACGAAGAGGAGCCCGAGCAGGTTCGGATCGCTCACGTGCTGCGAGACCAGGATGTGGGGCAGGTTCACGGCCAGGAGGAGCCCCGACCCGATGGCGAGGAAGCGGCCGCCGACGAGCATGCCGAGGCGATAGGTGAGCGCCACCGTGAGGACGCCGACCAGGGCGCCGAGGAGGCGCGCCAGGATGAAGAGGTCGCGCGCGCCGTAGCCGCCCACCACGTAGTCCGAGAACTGGCTGGCGCTCGAACCCGGATGGGTCACCCCGTAGTAGCCCTTGTAGATCTCCTGGGTCGCGAGCGTGGTGTAGAACGAGAGCGCGGGCCATCCGCCGGTGTGGGGGTTCAGGTCGAGCCGGTCCACGCCACCGCGCCACATGGCCCAGGCCCGGCCCATCGTCGTGCGGTCGGTTTCCTCGACGGCGCTGTCCTCGAGGACGTTGATCCCGATGGTGGGGTCGGGCAGCCGGTCCTGGATGCCCCACAGGCGGAGCAGCGCCGCCAGGCAGAGGATCGCGATCAGCCAGCGGTCGAGAGGGGCTCGGGGCTTGCGCGGCGCGGGACGCGGCGCCGGCCCGCGCCGCGCCTCGTGGGAGGCCGCGGCGCGGCGGGGTCCGGACCGTTTGGAGGCAGGTCGGGCCACGCTACCCCGCCCGCCGCTCGAACGCCGTCAACGGGAGTCAGTGTTGCTTGAAGTACTGGACTTCCCGCTCATGCTTTTCCGCTGCCTCCCGCGACTTGAAGGTGCCCAGATTCTTGCGCTTCTTGGTCCTGGGATCGATCTTCCGCGAGTAGAGCCGGTACTCGCCGGTCTTCAGTTTCCGGATCATGACACGCTCCTTCCGCGCCTGCCCGCGGTCCACCCCCGGGGTCCGAGTGCGGAACCCCTTTCAGCATCGTAGCTTCTCCAGTCAAAACCCCGAAGCGCGTCGTTGGGAGCCGCTGCCATTTGGACAGTCATCGCTCGCCGAAGGCGAGCAGGTCTTCCCTCGCGTGGCCTGGGTGCGTCCATGTAAGCTATTTGTTTGCAGATGGCTGCGGCTTCGCCGCGACAGCTGCGCCAAAACCAGGCACGCCGCTTGCGCTATCTAAGTCAGTCGTCGGGGCGCAGCCTCCCAGGCTGCCCATTTGTCACAATCAGAAACTCCCAAACGGGACCAAGAAGGAGTCACACTCATGAACGTGAAGCCGCTTGCGGATCGGATCCTCGTCCGCCGTCTGGAGGAGCCCGAAATGAAGCGCGGGGGCATCATCATCCCGGACACCGCCAAGGAAAAGCCGCAGCAGGGCGAGGTCGTCGCGGTGGGACCGGGCCGCATGACCGAAGAGGGGAAGCGCGTGGCCCTGGACGTCAAGAAGGGCGACAAGATCCTCATGGGCAAGTACTCGGGCACCGAAGTGAAGATCGACGGGACCGATTACCTCATCATGCGCGAGGAGGAAGTTCTCGCGATCGTCGCCGAATCGAAGTAAGGGCGAGGGCCTCAAATAAAGGAGTGATCCAGAATGGCTGCTAAGGAAATTCTCTTCGACGAGAAGGCCCGCCAGGCCATCCTCTCCGGCGTTCAGACGCTGGCGAAGGCGGTCAAGGTGACGCTCGGTCCGCGCGGCCGGAACGTCGTGCTCGACAAGAAGTGGGGATCGCCGACGATCACCAAGGACGGCGTGACGGTGGCGAAGGAGATCGAGCTCGAGGACCGTTACGAGAACATGGGCGCGCAGATGGTGCGCGAGGTCGCCACGAAGACCTCCGAGGTCGCGGGCGACGGCACGACGACGGCGACGGTGCTCGCCGAGTCGATCTTCCGGGAAGGCCTCCGCAACGTGACGGCCGGCTCGAACCCGATGGGCATCAAGCGCGGCATCGATCGCGCGGTCAAGATCGTCGTGGACGAGCTGAAGAAGATCTCCAAGCCGGTCAAGGACCCTAAGGAGATCATGCAGGTCGCGACCATCTCCGCCAACGGCGACGAAGAGATCGGCAAGATCATCGCCGAGGCGATGGAGAAGGTCGGCAAGGACGGCACGATCACGGTCGAGGAAGCCAAGTCGATGGACACCACCCTCGAAGTCGTCGAGGGGATGCAGTTCGACAAGGGCTACATCTCGCCGTACTTCGTGACCGACAAGGAAGGGATGGAGTCGGTCCTCGAGGACGCCTACGTCCTGATCTACGAGAAGAAGCTCTCGAACATGAAGGACCTGCTCCCGGTGCTCGAGAAAGTCGCGCAGAAGGGGAAGCCCTTCCTCGTGATCGCCGAGGACGTCGAGGGTGAGGCGCTCGCGACCCTGGTCGTGAACAAGCTGCGCGGCACGCTGTCGGCCTGCGCGGTGAAGGCGCCGGGCTTCGGAGACCGCCGGAAGGCCATGCTCGAGGACATCGCGATCCTCACGGGCGGCAAGCTGATCAGCGAGGATCTCGGCATCAAGCTGGAGAACGTGAAGCTCGAGGATTGCGGCCGCGCCAAGCGCATCACGGTGGACAAGGAGAACACGACCATCGTCGAGGGCGCGGGCAAGGCGAGCGACATCCAGGGGCGGATCGCGCTCATCAAGCGTCAGATCGAAGACACCACCTCGGACTACGATCGCGAGAAGCTTCAGGAGCGGCTGGCCAAGCTCGCGGGCGGTGTGGCGGTGATCAACGTCGGCGCCGCGACCGAGACCGAGATGAAGGAGAAGAAGGCCCGCGTCGAGGACGCGCTGCACGCGACCCGCGCCGCGGTGGAAGAGGGCATCGTGCCGGGCGGCGGCGTCGCCATGATTCGCTGCATCCCGGCGCTCGACAAGATGGAGCTCACGGGCGACGAGCTGATCGGCGTCAACATCGTCCGTCGCGCCATGGAAGAGCCGCTCCGCCAGATCGTGAACAACGCGGGGCTCGAGGGCTCGATCATCGTCGAGAAGGTGAAGGGCGAGAAGAAGGCCGTCGGCTTCAACGCGGCGACCGAGAAGTACGAGGATCTCTTCGAGGCGGGCGTCGTGGATCCGACCAAGGTGACGCGCTCGGCGCTGCAGAACGCGTCGTCGGTCGCCGGTCTGCTCCTCACGACCGAGGCCCTCGTGACCGAGATCCCCGAGAAGAAGGGCAACAAGGCCGGCGCCGGCATGCCTCCGGGCGGCGGCGGCGGCTACGACGACATGTACTAGGCGGACCTCCGGGCGTAGCCGGCCGCGGCGGTGAACGCGGTCGTCTCTCGCCTCGCCAGGGCGCGCTCGTGGGGGCGCCTGTGGGGGTGTCTATAGGGGCGGGCTCTCCGCAAGGGGAGCCCGCCTTTTGCTTGCGGATCCGGTACTTACTTTCTCAATCGAGCCAGCACGCCGTTCCAGGCGCCGAGCGCGGGCTTGGCCGCCAGGTTCACGTCGACCAATCCCAGCGACGTGAACGGCGCGGCGCTGGGGGGCAGGCCGAGCGCCGCTGCGTCGAGGTCGGCGAAGGTGATCTGGAACCAGCCGATCGCTCCCGCCTGATCGAGCAGGCTCGACTCCCGCTCGATGTAGCGCTTCTGCTTGGCCACGGTCCAGTTCGCGGAGATCGTGGAGTCGGAAGACCAGCCTCCCTCGATCACCATCTCCGGCAGTCCCGTTCCGGACGCGATGCGCGCGTAGTAGTCGAGCGGGATGCTGTCGGGGTCGGTGAATCCGCCGAGGTAGGGATAGGATGAGAGGCCGATCGCCTGGGCGAAGGGAAAGTCGCTTCGGTCGGTCGCGATGCCTACGTACGGTCCGGTTCCACCCAGACGTCCCCATGCGGTCTCCACCTGCACGGTCGTGAAGAGCTTCACGGTCGCATCGTGCGCGCGGAGATCCGTGTACGCGTCGTTCGCCACCTGCTTCACCGCTTGATAGAGGGGAGCTGGCGCCGCGGCGCGGATCAGGTTGGTCTCCGACGCCACGCTCAGGTACTGCGGGTGAATCAGGGTGTCCATCGCGACCACGTAGGCGCGGAAGAGCGCCTGGATCGCGGGCTCGGTCAGCGAACGCCCGGCGGCCTGGAGCGGCGCCGAGTCGCTCGCGCGATCGAGGCCGTTCGTGGGGTCGACGCTCACCACGATCCGCGTCAGTCCTTTCGATCGGAAGCAGTTCGCCAATCCGAGCTGGTTGCTGCGGATCAGCGAATCGGGCGACCGGCCCGCCAGGAGCGATCCCACGGGGGCTCGGTCACGATGAGCGCGGCGTCGGAATGCGGGGCGAACGCATCGATCGTCTCGACGATGGACTGGACGCTGGGCTTGGGGGGAAAGGACGAGAATCCCATGAAGTAGGTTCGTGTGGCGGCGGGCGGCCGGAAGAGGCTCTTCTTGTCGCCGCCGCATCCGGCGAGCGCGGCGAGGAGCGTCGTGCACGTGAGAAGGAGGAGTGCCGCCGGCCGGACGTTCATTTCCGCCAGGATGGGTCGGGATCTATCCCCGATCAACAGAGAAGCTTCGGCGCGGGTCGGGATCCGGCCTTTCCGGTGTGTCCAGGGGCCAAAGGTACCCTTGGCCCGCCTCCCCGGCGGGGCTACGGTGAGAGCAACACTCCCAAGAGCCGGGCATTTCCGAGGTCCCAATGCGACATTCGATGCCCGCCCTGCTCGCGGTGGCGGCACTCGTGTTCTTGCTGGCGCCTTGCCTCGCGAGCGGGGCGAGCCGCACCGCTCTCGATCTCCAGGGCACCTGGATCTGGGACGCTAGCTATCGCGCCCAGGGAGCCGGGCAGACCCCTCGTTCCTCCGGATACGGCCTGCGGCTGACCATCGGGTCCAACGGCTCCTACACGTTGATCGAACAGGACTCGGCCAGCGCCTATTCCCGCTGCGCGGGCCGGCTTCGGACCGATCCCAATCGCCCCGTCGCTGGCGGCGCCGCGTTCGCGTCCCTCACGATCACGGGATGGGAGCCGCGCTATGACGCGTACACGGCGGCCCTGCAGGGCCGCGACACGCTGCTCCTCTACCCGGCGCGTCCGGGAACCGGTCACGCCGATGCCGCGGTCCAGCGCTTCGTGCGCGCCGGCCGCGATGCCGACAAGACGCCCCGGATCTATTCCCGCGCGTTGCGCCCGCCGCGCCTCGTCTCGGAGGGGTACGGCGCGTACGACGTCGCGCCGCCGGATTCGGCGGGCCGCCTGGCCCGGCTGACGCCCCTGTTCCGCAAAGCGCCGGATCGCGACTATTCGGAGCCGGTGCGCGCCGCGTACCGCTACCGCCACGATCAGACCCCATCGGCCGTGATCGGCGATTTCGACGGAGACGGCGTCTACGACGTCGCCCTGTTCGGAACGGCCGGACCGGACGCCGAGGCGATCTGCGTCCTGGACTGGAATCGGGCGGGGCAGGTCGTCGTGCTCGGCAAGGAACCGGCGCGGGCAGGCGAGCCGGGGCTCTACCTCGAGCTGGTCCCGAAAGGCAGCCGCGTCATGGGGCCATCCGGAGAAGCGGTGCTCTCGTACGACGCGATCCGCGCTGTTCACTCCGGCGGCCAGCGCGAGCTCTTCACGTGGAACGGCACGGCGCTCGCCTCGTCCATCGAGCGCTGATTCCCGCGGAGCGCGGGCGGGTGGGTCAGAGGCCGAGAAGGTGTTTTCGGAAGGGCCGTCCCAGGCGAGGCTTGGGACCGAGCGCGCAGGCGAAGTAGGCGTCGGCGAAGGCCTTCCCCGGGATCGTTCCGAGGAGCACCCCTCCGATCTCGACGTCGGAGCCGTGGCCGGGAAGATAGACGAGCGTGATCTCGTCACCGGGCACGAAGTCGTGAATCCACCCGGCGAGCGTCTGGAATTGCGCCTTCACCTCGGGTCCCGCGTCCGGCGTGTTCTGTTCGAGACTCTTGAACCACTCCGTGCGCACGCGCTTCGCGCTGACGCGCCGGAAGAAGTGCGTCACGTACCTCCGCGGAAGGTCTGCGCTCAGGATTTTCGAAGCATCGTTTTCGGGTTGTTCCAGCCATAGACCGGCCGCCAGGATTCGAATCCCGAATTTCGAATAGAGGGCGGTGCCGTTGAGGCGGAGGAGCTGCTCTCCGACCCGGAACGTGTCCGGCATCTCGACCCCGGCGACGACGCGCGCCCGTGCCGGCGGCGCGTACAGGAGGGCCAGGGCGGCGAGCACCAGGAGGAGTCCCCGGCCTCGCGGCTCCAGAACCCTGACCGCGACTGCAGAATTTCGGATGGCCATAGCCTTCAAGAGTACACGTTTCGGGGCCCAACTCCGGCCCGCTTGCTCGATTTGATCGCTTTGCCGGATAATCAACCGAGCCCAGCCCATCATGGAGACGTCCGCCTTTCCCAGCCCTGAGTCGCCGCCGCCCGGCTCTCCCGCGCCCGAGCTCCTCATCACGGGCGAGCTCCTCCATCGCGCCAAGCAGGGGGATGAGGCCGCTCTGAACGCGCTCATGGCCCGCTACCGTCCCCGCCTCCAGCGCTGGGCCAGCGGGCGGCTTCCGCGCTACGCGCGATCGCTCCTCGACACGGGGGACCTGGTCCAGGAGACGCTGCTCAAGGCGATCGAGGGGCTGGATCAGATCGAGGTGCGCGGCCCCGGGGTGTTCCAGGCCTACGTTCGCCAGGCGGTGCTCAACCGTATCAAGGATCAGGTGCGCTGGGCTCGCCGCCGGCCGGGGCCGGACGGGGTCCCCGAAGACCTGATCGACGTGAGCCCCTCGCCGCTGGAGAGCGCGATCGGCTCGGATGTCCTGCGACGCTTCGAGGGCGCGCTCGCGCGCCTGACCGACGACGAACGACAGCTCCTTCATCTCCGCATCGAGCTCGATTTCGATTACGAGGAAATCGCGGCCGTGACGGAACGGGCGACCCGCGACGCCGCGCGCATGGCGGTCCAGCGCGCCCTGCGCAAACTCGCCGACATCATGGGCCATGAACGCTGACGATCCGCTGCACGACAGCCTGGACGAGCTGGCCAGCTCGGTCTCCGACGGCGCGCCGATCGATTGGGGCGCCGCGCGCACGGACGCGCTCTCGCCCGAGAACGACGCCTCCTTCCGCGCGCTTCAGGATCTCGCCAAGATCGCCGCGTTCAACCGCGCGCTCCAGCGCGAGCCCGATGGCCATGCCCCGGATGCCGCAGCCGAGGCGGGAACGGAGGTGGAACCGACCGGCGGCGCCGACGAGCCGGGGCGCTGGGGCCACTTCACCCTCCTCGAGCCGATCGGCGCCGGCGCGGCCGGCGAGGTGTGGCGCGCATGGGACGCCTCCCTCCATCGGGAGGTCGCGGTCAAGTTCCTCCAGGGGCGCGCCAAGGACGGTCCGGAGCCGCCCGCCTCCGCCGCGGCCAGTCCCTCGGCCTCGCTCCTCGGCGAGGCGCGCGCGCTGGCCCGGGTGCGCCACCCCAGCGTCGTCGCCGTGTACGGCATCGCCGAGCTCGAGGGGCGCCCCGGCATGTGGATGGAGCTTCTCCGGGGCCGCACGCTCGCGAGCGAGATCGAGAGCAAGGGAGCGCTGCCTCCCGTGGAAACCGCGCGCATCGGCGCCCAGCTCTGCGCCGCGCTGGAGGCGATCGATCAGGCAGGGCTCGTCCATCGCGACATGAAGCCGGCCAACGTCGTGCTCGAATCGGACGGGCGCGTCGTGCTCACCGATTTCGGCCTGGGATGGCGGCGGCGGCTGATTCCCGCTGACGCGCCGCGGAAGGGCTCGGGGACGCCACTCTTCATGTCGCCCGACCTCCTCGACGGCGGCCCGCCGACGCCGCGGACCGACCTCTACGCGCTGGGGGTGACGCTCCGCTGGGCGCTGACCGGTCATCCGCCGTTCCACGCGCGGACCCTGGAAGAGCTGCGGCAGGAGGCGCTGCGCGGACCCGCGCGGCCGCTCTCCAGCGAGCGCCCCGACGCTCCCGCCGGACTGATCGCCGCGATCGAGCGCGCGATGAACGCGGGTCCCGAGCGCCCGGGTCCGTTCACCGCGTCGGCCATGCGGTCGCTGCTCCAGCCGATCGCGGACGAGGGCACGGACGAGGCGCGGCGGGGGCCGCGGTCGCGGTCGCGCCGGGCCTCGGTCGCGGTCCTGCCGTTCCTGAACCGCAGCGACGAGGCGGACGAGTATTTCTCCGAAGGCCTGGCCGACGAGATGATCAGCGTGCTCTCCACCATCCGCGGCCTCCACGTGGCGGCGCGCACGTCGGCGTTCCAGTTCAAGGGGAAGAGCGAGGACCTGGCGGTCATCGCCCGGAAGCTGGGCGTGGAGACGATCCTCGAGGGGAGCGTTCGCAAGGCCGGCGACCGCGTGCGGATCTCGGCCCGGCTGGTGCGCGCCTCGGACGGAGACCAGCTCTGGGCCGAGACCTTCGACCGCCGCATCGACGACATCTTCGCGGTGCAGGACGACATCGCCCAGTGCGTGGTCCAGGAGCTGCGCGCCGCACTCCTGCCCGGCGACGCGCCGGTCGCGGCCCCCGAGGCGATCCGGGCCGAGGTGGCCGACGCGGTGCGCGGCCGCGGGCGCGATCCCGAGGCGCACCGCCTCTACCTCCAGGGACGCTTCTTCGCCAACCGGAAAACGCCCGAGGATCTCTCGCGCGCCATCGGGCTCCTGCGGGAGGCCGTGGAGCGCGATCCCTCCGACGCGCTCGCATGGGCCGAGCTGGGGAACGCTCATGCCGACGAGGCGTACTTCGGCATGCGGTCCAACGAGGACGGGTACGCGCGGGCACGCGAGGCGGTCGCGCGCGCGCTGACGCTGGAGCCCGATCTCGCGCCGGCCCACGCGCGGATGGCGCGGATCCAGTTCGTGCACGATCGGGACTGGGCGCGGGCCGAGGCTTCCTTCCTGCGCGCGCTCGATCGCGATCCCAACAACGCCACCGCGCTCCACGGCGCGGCGATCCTGCTCCAGGCGCTGGGGCGCTCCGACGAGGCGGTGCGGATGAACCTCCGCGCCATCGCTCTGGATCCCCTGAGCGCGGCATCGCAGAACAACCTGGGATGCGTCTACTACGAGTCGGGCCGGCTGGCCGAGGCGGAAGCCGCGCTCCGGATGGCCCTGGAGCTGTCCCCGAACCGCTACGGCACGCGCTCGTTCCTGGCGCAGGTGCTGATGGAACAGGGGCGCGGCGAGGAGGCGTTCCAGGAGGCGGTTCGCGAGCCCGACGACGTCTATCGCCTCCTCACGCTCGCGATCGTTCACCGTCGCCAGGATCGCGAGGCCGAGTCGCTCGAGGCGATCCGCGAGCTCGCCGCCAAGCACGGCGAGGAGTTCGGATTGCAGGTGGCCGAGGCCCACGGAGCCTGCGGCCATGCCGACGAGGCGTTCGCGTGGCTGGAGCGCGCGCTCGAGCGCCGCGACAGCGGCCTCATGCACATCAAGCCCAGCCCCCACTTCCGATCCGTCCGGTCCGACCCCAGATGGAGCGCCTTCCTGAAGAAGCTGGGCCTCGACGACTGAGCGGCGGCTCCCGCCCCCGGGAGCGCTCTTTTTTCTTTCGCGACGGCGCGCGCGGCCTCACGCTAGGGTTCCCCCCCATCGACGAAGCGCGCCGGATCACCGGAGGATACGATGAAGCGATTCCTGTTCGGCTGGGCCGCGGCTTGCCTGGTTCTCGGCGCGGCGCTCGCGATGCCACCATCGCATGCGTCCGCCGCGACCCGAGACCGCGCGGCCGAGGTGCGCGCCGCGGAGCGCGCATTCGCAAAGACGATGGCGGACCGAGATCTCAAGTCCTTCGGCGGCTATATCGCCGTGGAGGGCGTGTTCTTCGGGCGGAACGGCGCGATCCGGGGACGCAAAGCGGTGGTGGAGGCCTGGACGAAGTTCTTCGATGGCCCGGAAGCCCCCTTTTCCTGGGATCCGGAGACGATCGAAGTCTTGAAGTCGGGCAAGCTCGCGCTGTCGAGCGGCCCGGTGAAGGATCCCAAAGGCACCGTGATCGGCACCTTCAGCACGATCTGGCGGCTCGAACCCGACGGCAAGTGGCGCGTCGTGTTCGACAAGGGCTGCCCGGTGTGCGAGCCGGAAACCAAGCCCTGACGGGAGGAATTACAGGTCAGGCTTCGGACTCGGACCGAAGCAGGTAACCGAGGTCGCCGCCGTAGCGAACCTGTTCCTGACGCCCCAGCGCGAAGGACCACGTGATCGATCGGGGAGGCTCCAGGAGGTTCCGGTAGGCGATCGACATCTGTCGCGCGGCCTCGGGGAGCGGGACGCGCCCGGTTCTCGTGCCCAGGCCGGGGCAGGCCACGATCCCGATCGGGCGCGCTCCACTTCCGTTGTGGCGGCGGACCGCAAGGAGCATGGAGCTCATCGCACGGTAGACGTTATCGGTTCGCGCGATGGTCATCGGGGTCCGCATCGTGGGCGTGTGGGCCAGGTACGGGTGTTGCGGATGCCCCGTTTCCACGATCATGGAGGTCCCGACCGGCTGCTCTCCGAGGTATTCGTCCAGGATCCGGCACTGGACGCGCTCCATGAGGTCCTGCCCGAAGAACCGCGTGATGGCGGCGTCCACGCCGCCATCCATCAACCCGAACGAATTGGCCGCGGACACCATGCAGTCGAATGCGGAGAGCCCTTCGAAGCGCCCGCAGACCACATGGACCTCGGATCTTCCCCGAAACGCTTCTTCCCAGGCTGCGCACAACTCGGGCTTGGGATCCACGAGGACCAGCTCGAAGCCCAAACCATCGCTCACGGAATCCGGACCACTCTCCCCGACTGCGGGGCTTCGTCCGATGTGACGCGCCAGTAGTAGACGCCGGCCGGCGCGCGGCCGCCGTTCGCGTCGGTGCCGTCCCACTCCACCCGCTGCGCGCCCGCGGGGCGCCAGGAGGAGGGGAGGCGCTTCACCAGCGAGCCGCGCGCGTCGAACACCAGGACCTCCGCCTTTCCGGAGTGCGCGAGCGCGAAGCGGATGGCCGTCCCCGTCGAGAACGGATTGGGAGCGCTGAACGCGCGCGGGGCGCCGCTCGCCTGGGTCGTCGCGACCGCCGCGGCGCCGGTCCACCATCCGATGTCCGCGAACAGGTACTGGTTCAGGTCGGGGCTGTCGGTGAGGCCGGAGTTGATGAAGGGTTCCTCGAGAAGGTCCGGCGTCGCCGAGACGTCGAAGTGCGACACCGACGATCCCGACTCGAGCGGGTTCGGCGCGTAGAGCTTCACCCTCCCCTGCGTGTCGGTGCCCGCGAGGTGGGCGGCGTCGACGCCGATGGTCGCGATGACGCCGACCCCGAGCTGTCCCTTGATCGCGGTCGCATCGGCCTGCGTGATGCTCACGACGGGAATCGTGACGCTCGGATCCGACCCGGTCATCCCGGGGGGCGCTCCGGCCACGTTGTTGCCGATGATGACGGCGATCGCGCCGGCCGCCTGCGCCGCCGCGGCCTTGGACACGAAGGTGCACGTCCCGCGATCGATCAGCGCGATCTTCCCGGCGATCTGCGCCCCGTTCACGATCGGCTCGCAGGCGTCGCTCGTCGTGCCCACCCCGTCGTTCACCAGCACGACCTGACCCTGGAGGGGCGGGTTGGGAGGCGGGGAGCCGAAATCGGCGGTTCCGTAATCCTTCTCTCCGGCGATCGCGGCCGGCGAGTCGATCCGCACGATGGCCGCCGGCCCCAGGAACAGGTGGGCCGCGTTGGTCACGAAGGAGCCGTCCCAGACGAGGTTCCCGGTGTTGAGCGCCGAATTCGAGCGCTGGTTGCTGGTCATCTGGTCCCAGTGCTCGTTCAGGGTCCGGTCGAAGAGGTGGCGCGTGTAGACGTCCGGCTTGCCGTTCTGGAATCCGCCGGTCGAGAGATTCGTGAAGGTCTGGAATCCCAGTCCATGGCTCAGCTCGTGCAGCACCACGGCGAGGAGATCGATGTCGTTCCCCTCGTTATGGTCATAGCCGTAGTACCAGCCGGAATTGCCGAGGCAGGTCGAGTTGTCGACGCTGGAATTGAAGTGCGCGGTGATGTCGCTCAGGGTGGTGGCGAGGTCGGTTCCCGCCAGCTTGTTCGCGAGCGCGATCGGGTACCAGGTGTTCGCCAGAGGCGCCCCGGCGAAATCGCTCGCCAGCGTGACCGCTCCCGCGCTGCCCAGGACGCCGCTGACCGAGTCGCAAGGGGTGAGGGGGTCGAAGCGGGCTTCCACGCGGATCGTCACGTTGTCGGGGAGGTACGCGCCCCAGATCTTCCCCGCGGTCTGGAACACGTTGAGCCGCTGCTGGCCCAGGGTCGTCCCCGGGTTTCCACCAATCGGCGCGGCGGGAGTCGGATCGTTGAAGCCCTCGCCCGCCCCATCGAGGTTGATCAGGACGAAGGATCCGGCCTCGGCGAGCGGTGCGCCCAGGAGGAGGATCGCGGCGGCCGCCGCGCCGAGGATCGACAGGCGCCCGGTGCGGGTCATTTCGCCTCCCGCGCTGCCGAAACCGGCGTCGAGAGCACCCGCGTTGCCGTGGCGGAATCGGACGCGCAGCTGGTCCGGAACCGTCCCGATGCGTCGCGCCGGGCGACCTCGAATACCATGTGCCGTCCGTTCAGGTGGATCATCTCGCCGCCTCCCGGGATCCGCTCGACCGGAAGGGTCTCGTCCATCTCCGGCGCCGCCGGCGCGAGCGCCGCTTGGGCCGCGCGCCGCTGCTCCGCCGTCGGCCTCGTGGGACGCCGCGTCACCGGATCGAGGGCGATCCAGATCCCCGGGAGCGGCGGGGCGAGCAGGTTCGCACCCTCGGCGGGTACGGGATCGCCCGGCAGCCATCCGGGTCTCCAGGAGAAGGTCCAGGCGCTGCGACGGGCGGCGCCGGCATCGCACGAGGGAGCGGCGGACGCGGGAGGCGCCACGAGGCCGGTGAGCGCGAGCGGACCTGCGAGTGCCATCGCGACGGCGACGGCGGAAGCCACGATCCGGGGAACGCGGGGAGATGGGGAGCGTTGCATGCGGACCTCCTCGACGCCACGCGACGGCCCCGGCTCGGGAGCGGAAAACAGGGATGCGGCCGGACGTCGTGGGAGCCTCTATTCTACCGCATCACAGGGCTAC